>NZ_JACMYP010000151.1 GCF_020889705.1 Bradyrhizobium altum
CCCGCGACCACGCTCTCCGACACGCTCACCAACAAGGATCCGTTCGCGCTGGCGCTGTGGCAGGCGCAGCGCGAGCGCACACTGGCCTCGATCAAGCGCATCCGCGCCGGCCTGCCGCGGCCGCGCGTCTCGCTGCACGACCCCTGGGCGCTGCGCGCGCTGGTCATCGTGATGCTGGTCGCGACCTATGTCGCCGCCGGTGATGAGCGCGGCCTGCGGGTCGCCTCGGCGTTCGACTGGAACGGCATCATGGCGCCGGCCAATGTCCGGGTCGACGCCTGGGTGACGCCGCCGAACTACACCGGCAAGCCGCCGATCATCCTGTCCAACGCCAACAAGGACGCCAACGCCGCCGACAGCACCCCGCTCGCGGTTCCGGCCGGCAGCACTCTGCTGGTGCGCTCCAGCGGCGGCACCATCGACGTCGTGGTCGGCGGCGGCGTCGCCGAGGTCGCGCCGGAGGGGCAGGCGCCCAAGGGCACCAATGAGCGGCATTTCAAGATCACCGGCGACGGCACCGCGCATGTCCGCGCCCCGGCCGGCCAGCCGCAGTGGAAGTTCACCGCGACGCCGGACCGCCCGCCGTCGATTGCGCTCGCCAAGGATCCAGAGCGGCAGGCGCGCGGCGCCTTGCAGATGTCCTACAGGCTCGAGGACGATTACGGCGTGACTGAAGCGCGCGCGCAGTTCGCGGCGCGGCCGGGTGATGCGGCCAAGGATGCCGACGGCAAGGCCGCGCAGCCGCGCCCGCTGTTCGAGCCGCCGCAGTTTCCGCTGGTGCTGCCGAATGCGCGCACCCGCAACGGCGTCGGCCAGACCGTCAAGGATCTCAGCGAGGACCCTTACGCCGGCGCCGATGTGACGCTCACGCTGACCGCCAAGGACGAGGGCGGCAATGAGGGCAAGAGCGAGCCGTTCAACATGCGGCTGCCCGAGCGGCTGTTCACCAAGCCCCTGGCGCGCGCGCTGATCGAGCAGCGCCGCATCCTCGCGCTCGATGCCAACCAGAACGGCCAGGTCTACGCCGCGCTCGACGCGCTGATGATCGCGCCGGAAATGTTCATGCCGGAAACCGGCTATTACCTCGGCCTCCACACCGTGAGCCGCCAGCTCGAGGCGGCGCGCACCGACGACCAGCTGCGCGAGGTCGTCGCCAGCCTGTGGGCGCTCGCCGTCACCATCGAGGACGGCAACATCAGTGATGTCGACAAGGCACTGCGCGCGGCGCAGGACGCGCTCAAGCAGGCATTGGAGCGCGGCGCGAGCGACGAGGAGATCAAGAAGCTCACCGACAATCTGCGCGCGGCGCTGGACAATTTCCTGCGCCAGATGGTCGAGCAGTTCCGCAACAATCCGCAGCAGCTCGCGCGCCCGCTCGATCCCAATGCCAAGGTGCTGAGCCAGCAGGATCTCAAGAACATGCTCGATCGCATGGAGCGGCTGTCGCGCTCCGGCGACAAGGATGCGGCGCGGCAGTTGCTGGAACAGATGCAGCAGATGCTGGAAAACCTGCAGATGGCGCAGCCCAACCAGGGCGACGACGACATGCAGCAGTCGCTCAACGAGCTCGGCGACATGATCCGCAAGCAGCAGCAACTGCGCGACAAGACCTTCAAGCAGGGCCAGGATTCCCGCCGCGACCGCATGCGCGGCAAGCAGGGCGACCAGTCGATGGGCGACCTGCAGCAGGATCAGCGGGCGCTGCGCGACCGTCTGAAGAAGCTGCAGGAAGAGCTCGCCAAGCGCGGCATGGGTCCGGAGCAGCGCGGCCAGAAGGGCCAGAAGGGGCAAGGCCAGAAGGGCGATCAGGCCCAGCAGGGCGACCAGGGCGGCGATCAGGGTGATGACGACGGCGACGGGCTCGACCAGGCCGATTCCGCGATGGGCGATGCCTCCGGGCGGCTCGGCGAGGGCAATGCCGACGGTGCGGTGGATTCGCAAGGCCGCGCGCTGGATGCGTTGCGCAAGGGCGCCCAGAGCCTCGCCGATGCGATGCAGCAGGGCGACGGCGACCAGCCCGGCGATGGCCCCGGCAACCGCGCCGGCCGCCAGCAGAGCGGCGGCAACCAGACCGATCCACTCGGTCGTCCGCTGCACGGCCGCGAGTTCGGCGACGACTACACGGTGAAGATCCCCGGCGAGATCGACGTCCAGCGCGTCCGCAGGATTCTCGAAGAGCTGCGCCGCCGCCTCGCCGATCCGTCACGGCCGCAGATCGAGCTCGACTACATCGAGCGGCTGCTGAAGGATTATTGAGTCGCCACACATTCCACTGTCATCGCCCGGCTCGCCGCCTTCGCCGAAGGCTTCGGCGCGCCTCGGACCGCTGGCCTCGTCGGAGCCTTGGCGAAGACGGGACCGGGCGATCCAGTATTCCAGAGACGCCAGCGATTGAATCGAGAAGCCGCGGCGCACTGGATGCCCCGCCTTCGCGGGGCATGACGAGACGTGTGTGCGGTGGTCGTATTGCCCGGCAATGACGGCTAGCTCGCCTTCCTTGCCGCCAGCGCGTCCGCCACTGCGGTGCGGATATCGGCCACCGAGAACGGCTTGGTCACCACGTCATGCACGATCGCCTCGAGGCCGGAGGCGCGCTCGCGCTGGTGGGCGAAGCCGGTCATCAGCAGGATCTTCAATGCGGGGAAGTCGCGGGCCGCGGTCAGCGCCAGCGCGATGCCGTCCATGACAGGCATCTGGATGTCGGTGAGCAGGAGGTCGAACGCGCCTTCGTCGCGCGTCAGCATCTCCAGCGCCTCGGCGCCGTCCTGCGCGGTCACGGTCTCGTGGCCGTCCATGGCGATGGCGCGCGCCACCAGCGAGCGCATCGAGTCTTCGTCGTCGGCGATCAGAACACGCGTCATGGTGATTGGTCGGTTTCCGAAAGTGGTGGCCCCAGCCTCAGGCGCGGCCGCCGGTGAGATCATGCTTGTTGAAGAAGCGTACGTCGATATTGCGGCCTTCGGGCGGCGGCGAGGCGAGGCGCGACTTGAAGAAGGCGCGCTCGCCGGGATTGAGCACCGGCTGCTCCAGCACCGCGTTCCAGGCATAGATTTCGGCGCCCTGGGCGTCGCGGACCGAGAAGCGCAGCCGCGGCAATTCGACCGGCTTCCTGGTCTGGCCGACGATCATGCCCTCGATCACCAGCACCGGCTTGCCGTCCACGGTCTCGTTGATGATCTTGAGGTCCTTGAAGGCGAGGCCGCGCAAATTCACGTCGAGCCCGACCATCTTGTAGAACAGCGCCGTCTGCGGCAGCAGCCGCACCACGTCGTTGCGCCAGACGAACAGGGCAATGATCAGTGCGCACATCGCGGCGCAGGTGGTCGGAAGGGCGCCGATCACGGGCATGAAGGGAATCCGGGGCAGCGGGGGCAGACGGAACAGGCGAGGAAGCCGCGGCAGGCCGAAGCGGCGCTTTCCGGCGGCGTCCTGGGTGCCGGCGTGGGCGGCGGCATCCGCCTCGGCTACCGCCGGCCACTCCGTGGCGGCGTCCTCGTCGGCGGGTAAATCGGCCGAAATCGAGGGGCTGTCGACCATCGGGGTCGCGTCAGCCTCCTCGCGGCCCATCGCCTCCCATTCGGCGGCGAGATTGGAGCCCGCGGCCTCGTAGGCCAAACTGGGTGCGGTCGCCCCGATCGCGTCCTCCGGCCGGGCTAGCCAGACCTCGCGGCAGCGGGAACAACGGACCGTGCGTCCGGCCTCGCCCAGGGTGGCCGGATTGATGGCGTAAGATGTTGTACAATGCGGGCAAACGATATGCATATGGAGCCGAATCTCCACCGTGTGGTATGCCCGGATGCTACCGAGCGACCGTTAACGAATCGGAAACCATAAGCGACGCACAAGCTTTCTGTGCGGTTCGCGGCCGCTCGGCGGGTGTTCGGGCCGTCTTTGTTGGGTATTGGGCCTCAGGCCCTCTCGAACGGAGCTAGCGCATTGGTTCGGTTCGAAAATGTCGGTCTGCGCTACGGGCTCGGCCCGGAGATTTTGCGCGACCTCTCCTTCATGATCCCGGCGCACTCGTTCCAGTTCCTCACCGGCCCGTCCGGCGCGGGCAAGACCTCGCTGCTGCGGCTGTTGTTCCTGTCGCTGCGGCCGACCCGCGGGCTGGTCAATTTGTTCGGCAAGGACGTCTCCCTGCTGAGCAAGGACCAGGTCGCCGACCTGCGCAAGCGTATCGGCATCGTCCTGCAGGATTTCCGCCTGCTCGACCATATGACGACCTATGAGAACGTCGCGCTGCCGTTCCGCGTGATGGGCCGCGAGGAATCGACCTATCGCCGCGAGGTGATCGACCTTTTGAAATGGGTCGGCCTCGGCGAGCGCATGGATGCGCTGCCGCCGATCCTGTCGGGCGGCGAGAAGCAGCGCGCGGCGATCGCGCGCGCGGTGATCTCGCGGCCGCAATTGCTGCTGGCGGACGAGCCGACCGGCAGCGTCGATCCGACGCTCGGGCGCCGCCTGTTGCGGCTGTTCATCGAGCTCAACAAATCGGGCACCGCGGTTATCATCGCGACCCACGACATCACGCTGATGGATCAATACGAGGCGCGGCGGCTGGTGCTGCATCAGGGACGGCTGCACATCTATGAGTAGGAGCGGCGACGAGAAAGTGTCGTTGGTCGATCTCGGGCGCGAGCGCCCGCAGGTGCCGGCCACCGCGCGCAACATGTCGCCGATCGTGCCGCGCGCCTCGATCTCGGGCCGCGCGCTGGTCGCGGTGGTCGCGATCATGACCTTCCTCGCCTCGCTGACGACCGGCACCGTGCTGCTGGTCAGCGCGTCGGCGGCCGAATGGCAGTCCGAAGTGTCGAGCGAGATCACCATCCAGGTGCGCCCCGCGCCGGGCCGCGATCTCGACCGCGACGCGCAGGCCGCCGTGGAGGCGATGCGGGCGCAGTCCGGCATTCTCGAGGTGCGTCCGTTCAGCAAGGAGGAATCCGCCAAGCTGCTGGAGCCCTGGCTCGGCAGCGGGCTCTCGATCGACGAACTGCCGGTGCCGCGCGTGATCGTGGCGCGGGTGCAGCCCGGCACCACGCTCGATCTCGCCGGCTTGCGCGCGCGGGTGACGCAGGCGGCGCCGACCGCCAGCGTCGACGATCACCGCGCCTGGATCGAGCGCATGCGTTCGATGACCGGCGCCACGGTGTTTGCCGGCGTCGGCATCCTGATCCTCGTGATCATCGCCACCATCATCTCGGTGTCGTTCGCGACCCGCGGCGCGATGGCGTCCAACCGTCCGATCGTCGAGGTGCTGCATTTCGTCGGCGCCGGCGACAGCTTCATCGCCAACCGCTTCCTGCGGCATTTCCTCCGGCTCGGCCTCGAGGGCGGGCTGATCGGCGGCGGCGCGGCGATGCTGGCGTTCGGCTTCTCCGAGTCGATCGCGAACTGGTTCTCCGGCACGCCGGTGGGCGACCAGTTCGCGGCCCTGCTCGGCACGTTCTCGCTGCGTCCGTCGGGTTACCTCGTCCTGGCGTTGCAGGCGGTGCTGATCGCGGCGATCACCGCATGGGCGTCGCGGCGCACCCTGTTCGCCACGCTCGACGACATCGACTGACGGCCCGCGGCGTCGCAATCATGGGGCCGGTTTCGTGATCGCGGGTCGTCGCCAGAGTGTGATTTCGCCCGCATCGGCACGGCCCTGGCCGGGCAAAACCGGTTTCCACTTTTCCGGATCATGCTCTAAAATCCCCGGGGGGAAGGATATCAGCATCACATGAGTTTGCAGCCCGACGATACGTCGCCGAAAGGCCATGCCGCGCAGCCGCGCGGCTGGCTGCGCGTCGTCATCGTCGTGCCGCTGGCGCTTGCCTTTGTTGCCGCCGCGGTCGGCTTCATCGGCTTCCTGTCGCAATTGCGCGGTGTCGAGACCGACCCGCCGCACAATGCCGACGGCATCGTGGTGCTGACCGGCGGCTCGTCGCGGGTGTCCGACGCCATGGAGCTGTTGGCCGCGGGCTACGGCAAGCGCCTGCTGATTTCCGGCGTGCATCCGACCAACGACGCCAATGACATTTCGCGCTCGGTTCCGGACAGCCAGGGGCTGATGCGATGCTGCGTCGATCTCGACCGTTCGGCGGTGAACACCCGCAGCAATGCGGCGGAGACGCGGCGCTGGGCGCACGAGCGCGGCTTCAAGTCGCTGATCGTGGTGACCTCGAACTACCACATGCCGCGCGCGATCGTGGAACTGTCACACGCGATGCCGGATATCACGCTGATCCCGTTCGCGGTGGTCGGCGACAAATGGCGCGACGAGCCGTGGTGGACGAGTGGCGGAACGTTCCGTCTCTTGCTATCGGAATACGCCAAATATGTCGCCGCCGAGATGCGGGTGCGGCTGGCCGATATCGGCCTCGACCTGACCTCCGATCTCGCCGAGCCGGCAGCCGCGCCACGCCGCCCGGCGACGGCGCAGGCGAATAGGGACTAGGCATGATCCGGAAAGGTGCGGAGCGGTTTTCCTTCGCGACAAGCGCGGTACGCGTTTGCGCGGAGATCATGCTCAAACAAGGACTGAAATGATTTTTCTGCGCTCGCTGATCTTCAACGTGCTGTTCTACCTGGTGCTGGTGCTGCTCTGCATCGTCGCGCTGCCGGCGCTGCTGCTGCCGCGCGGCGCGATGATGGCGATCGAGGCCGCGTGGGCCAACGCCAGCCTGTTCCTGATGCGCGTGATCTGCAACATTCGGGTCGAGTTCCGCGGCGTCGAGAAGATTCCAAGCGGGCCGCTCGTCGTCGCCTCCAAGCACCAGTCGTTTTGGGAGACGTTTGCGCTGGTGCGCTTCTTCGAGCATCCGCTATTCATCCTCAAGCGCGAGCTGATGATGATCCCGGTGTTCGGCTGGTACCTGAAGAAGGTCGGCATGATCTCGGTCGAGCGCGGCGGCGGACCGCGCTCGCTGATCAAGACGCTGAAGCGTGCGGCGGCCGAGGTGAAGCTCGGCCGCCAGCTCGTGATCTTTCCGGAAGGCACCCGCACCGCGCCCGGCGCTGCGCCGAACTACAAGGCCGGCGTTGCGCAGATCTATGCCGAGAGCGGCGTGCCGTGCCTGCCGATCGCGCTCAATTCCGGGCTGTTCTGGCCGCGCCGCACCTTCATGCGCTATCCCGGCACGCTGGTGGTCGAATTCCTCGATCCATTGCCGCCGGGCCTGCCGCGCGACGAGTTCATGACCCGCCTGCGCGACCAGATCGAAACCGCCACCACCCGCATCGTGGACGCCGGCCGCGCCGAGCAGGCGAAATTGTTCGGCGGCATGCCGGGTGCGGCGAAGGGGTAGGCGGAGAGTTACCGCATCACGAACGGATTGGCCGGCACGTCCGTCGCGGTCGAAATCCAGACGCTCTTGGTTTCCTGATATTCGCGCACCGCGTCGATGCCGCTCTCGCGGCCGACGCCGGAGAACTTCATGCCGCCGAACGGCATCATGTAGCTGATGGCGCGGTAGGTGTTGACCCACACGGTGCCGGCGCGGAGCTGCTTCGGCACGCGGATGGCGCGTGCGAGGTCCTTGGTCCAGATGCCGGCGGCAAGGCCGTAGATCGTGTCGTTGGCGATGCGGATGGCGTCTTCCTCGGTGTCGAAGGAGATGATCGACAGCACCGGGCCGAACACCTCCTCGCGCGCGATCCGCATGGTGTTGTCGACGTCGGTGAAGATGGTCGGTTCGACGAACTGGCCGCCCTTGATGCCGTCGCCGGAGGCCGGCTTGCCGCCGAGCAGGCAGCGCGCGCCTTCGGCTTTCGCGATATCGATGTAGTCGAGCACCTTCTTGTACTGCGCCGGCGTCGTGATCGGGCCGACATTGGTGTCGGCTTGCATGGGATCGCCGATCTTGGCGGACTTTGCCAGCTCCAGCACGCGCGCGACGAACTTCTCCTTGATCGAGCTCTGCACCAAAAGGCGCGATCCGGCGATGCAGGTCTGGCCGGTGGCGGCGAAGATGCCGGAGATGGCGCCGGCCGCAGCCGCGGTGAGGTCGGCATCCTCGAACACGATGTTGGGCGACTTGCCGCCGAGCTCGAGCGAAACCCGCTTCAGGCTCTTGGCCGCGGTCTCGTAGACCTTTGCGCCGGTGGTGTCGGATCCGGTGAAGGTGATCTTTGCGACGCCGGGATGGGAGATCAGCGCGGAGCCTGCCTCGGGCCCGAAGCCGGTCACCACGTTGAAGATGCCGTCGGGAATGCCGGCCTCTTTCGTCAGCGCCGCGAACTCCAGCGTGCTGGCCGAGGTGAATTCCGAGGGCTTCACGACCACGGCGCAGCCGGCGGCGAGCGCGGCGGCGCATTTCCAGGCGACGAACAGCAGCGGCGAATTCCAGGCGGTCAGCGCCGCGACGACGCCGACCGGCTCATGCGTCGTGTAGGCGAAGGTGTCCGCCTTGTCGATCGGCACCAGGCCGCCCTCGATCTTGTCGACGAGGCCGCCGAAATACCACCACCACTCCGGATGGTAGCGCAGCTGGCCCAGCATCTCGGCCATCAGCTTGCCGTTGTCGCGCACCTCGATCTCGGCGAGACGCTCCGCGTTGGCCGCGACGAGGTCGCCGAGCTTGCGCATCACCTTGCCGCGCGCGGACGCCGTCATCTTCGCCCACGGGCCGCGCCACATCGCCTCATTGGCGGCTTTCACTGCCTTGTCGGCATCGGCCGCCGAGCCGCGCGGAATTTTGGCCCAGGCCTCGCCGCGATAGGGATCGATGCTGTCGAACCACTCGCCATTGGCGGGATCGACATACTGGCCGTTGATGTAGAGCTGATAGGTCTTCATGAGATCCTCCCGCAAGGCGATGGGTCTGGTTGGCGAAACGCTATCACGCATTCCGCGACGCCGTCATAACGCAGCCGCGGGAATGGGTTGCAGGCAGTGTGGGCCGGCATCAGCCGTGCGGCGCGGCAAGCTCGGCTGCGATGATAGCGCCGAGTGCCATGTCGCTCTGCTGCCCAAAACCGTGATGCACGATGTTGCCGTCGCGGCCGATCAGGATGCTGGTCGGGGTTCCCTGCATGCCGTAGCGCTGCATGGTCACAGGGATCGGCGTGCCGTCACCGGCTTCGTCGACGCCGATCGGGAAGGTCAGCCGGTACTCGTGGATGAAGGCTTCCAACGATACCGGCGTCATCGCCGCGTGGTGCTCGAACACGGTGTGCAGCCCGATCACCAGCAGATCCGAATGCTTGAACAGCTCGAACGCGCGCTGCGTCTGCGGCGTGCCGTGCGAGACGCAGCCGGGACACAGCATCTGGAACGCGTGCAGCAGAACCGGGCGGCCGCGCAGCGCGGCCAGGGTCAGGGGTTCGCTGCTGTTGAACCAGCGGGACGCGGCGATTTCCGGTGCTGGAGTCACGGCCTGGTTCCTTGCGCCTGCCACCTCGCGGCAGGGTGACAAGACCGGCGCCGGCCTGTCAACGACCGGCGAAGCATGATCCGGAAAAGTGCGAAGCGGTTTTCCCTCGCGACAAACGCGGAATGCGCTTGCGCGGAGGTCATGCTTAAACAAGAAGCCAAAGCGCGATGACGCTTCAACCCGATCTCATCGCACCTCAGGACGGGTACTCATCAATCCGGGACGTCCGCCTTTAGAGGTAACGCGGACAGGTTGCCCGGCCGCGGAGATGCCATCTTGTGACCCGGGCCCGTCAGAAATGGTGCACCGAAGCGAAGGAGCTGCGGCATTGGAAAGGTGACAGTAATCCTTACTCTTTGCCGCACCCGTCGGTGAGAGGTAAGCTGTCGACTTGTCTGACGGTCATAGCGGGGACGTGCCGAATTCCCCGTTCATTCGCTGCGCAGGGTTGCTGCTGTCGGCAGGCATGATCTCTCGGGAGATTGCCGTCTCTTTTGGCTCTCCACTCAGATTTTCATCCTTCTTCGTTCGTATGCCGCGTTCCCAGCGGCAGCAATTCCTTTTCGAGCAACCGGGAAGCCAACAAACGGAGCATCCCATGTCTGGCACCCTTAATTCCTCTTTGGAAATTAGTTCCTCTTCGGAAATCCCCTGGTGGAAAGAGCCTACGAAGGATCAATGGCTGGCGTGGGTCGCGGCCTGGCTCGGCTGGACCCTCGACGCGTTCGACTTCACGATGTTTCTGCTGATCATGGTGCCCATCTCGCAGGAATTCCATGTTCCGTTGACTGAAGTCGCGTTTGTATTGTCCGTGACATTGTGGCTCAGGCTGGTCGGCGCCGTGGGATCGGGCTGGCTAGCTGACCGCGTCGGTCGCAAGATCCCGCTGATGATCTCGATCCTGTGGTATTCGCTGAGCAATTTCGCCGCCGGCTTCTCGCCAACCTTCACCTATCTCTTCATTTTCCGCGCGCTGCTTGGTATCGGCATGGGCGGCGAATGGCCAGCCGGCGCGGCATTGGCGATGGAGACTTGGCCGGTACGTTCGCGCGGCTTGATGGGCGGCGTCCTGCAAGGCTCATGGGGCCTCGGCTTCATGCTGTCGAGCGCGATCTATGGCCTGTTCTACAGCTATATCGGCTGGCGCGGCATGCTGTGGGTCGGGGTCCTCCCGGCGCTTTCCGTTTTCTATGTCCGCAAGTACGTCAAAGAGCCGCCCGTTTGGCTCGAGAACCGGCGCCGCCAGCGCGTCGAGCAACGCGAGGTTCGTGCCCCCCTTATCTCCATCTTCAAACGTGGTGTTCTGGCCAACACGTTGACAGCCTGCGTTTGGCTTGCCGGCGGCTTTGTCGCCTATTACTCCGTCAACGCGCTGTTCGCGACGTATCTGCAGAAGGAATTGCACCTCTCCCCAGGGCAGGTCGCGACCCCGATCTTCTTCGCTAATCTCGGCTTGTTCCTCTCGACGTGCGGCTGGGGTTGGTGGTCCGACCGCTTTGGCCGGCGCGCGGCGATCATTATTCCAGCGCTGATTGCTCTGCCGCTCGCGCCGCTTTACCTGCTCTCCTCCAATTTTCTATGGATCGCGTTGGGTTTCATCGCTCAGGGAATGTGCGCCGGCGGCGGGATGCATGGGCAGATGGTGCCCTACTTGAACGAGCGTTTCCCGACCGAGATTCGGGCGACCGCAGCTGCGTTCTGCTACCACCAGGGGGCCATCTTCGGCGGCTTCGTGCCACTGGTGCTGACCTTCGTCGCTGAACGTTACGGCACAGGATTGGCTTTGCCGATGATTGTCGGCACGTGGATCGGTTGCCTCGCTTGGACCGCAGCGGCTTTCTACGGGCCCGAGACCAAAGGCAAGCTCTTGGTGCCCGATTTGGTCGTCGCCTAAGCCATCTTGGTTGCATGAGGGACCTTGATGGTCCGCAAACACGACATCGCCTCGCCTCATTAAGGCGAGGCGATGTCGTGGTCGCGTGACATGATGTTCAAGAGGTTCGAGCCAGAGGTGAGTGGCAGGAATGTTGCCGATCGGCACTCTCTGCCGTTCGCGGCTTGGCGAGGAGAGACCATGAAAGTTCTGGTCATGGGTACTGGCGGCATTGGCGGCTACTACGGTGGGCGTTTAGCGGCCGCGGGGCAGGACGTCACGTTCGTCGCGCGCGGAGCGCATCTCGACGCAATGCGCTGTGATGGACTGCAGATCATTGGTATCAGCGGCAATCGCACTGTGAAGCCGGTGAAGGCCGTCGGCGATCCCGCCGAGGCTGAGCCGCCGGAGATGGTGCTTTTTGCAACCAAACTCGGCGATACCGAGCGCGCGGCGAAAGCGTTGCAGGCCGCGGTTCGGGACGGCACCACGATCATCTCGCTGCAGAACGGCATCGAGGGGCCGGACCTCATCAGGGCGCACCTGCCGCGCGCGCACGTGGTGCCGGGCGTGGTGCGCATCTCGAGCCACATCGCGCGGCCTGGCGTGATCGAGCACAAGGCGCAACCTGGCCGCATCGAGTTCGGCGAGCCGGATGGGCGAGCGAATCCGCACCTCGAGGCCTTCCAACACGTGTGCAAGGAGGCCGGCCTCGATGCCGTGCTCACACCAGAGATCCGCTACAATGTCTGGATGAAGTTCGCGTCACTGGCTCCGAGTTCGGGCATGATGACGCTGACGAATGCCTCTTACGGACCGATGCGCGAGACGCCCGGCACCCGCGCTCTATTCGAGGATGCCGTGCGCGAGGTGATCGCCGTCGGCCTCGCAGCCGGCGTGCCGTTCAAGCCCACCGACTTCGAGACGATCATGAAGGCCGCCGACGCCAATCCCCGCGAAATGATCACGTCCATGCTGGTCGACCGGCGAGCCGGCAGGCCGCTCGAGATCGACTATTTCTCGGGCACCTTGGTGCGCATGGGTGAGAAGCTCGGCGTACCGACCCCGACGCACAAATTCATTGCCCAGGCGCTGTCGATCGATGCCAACGGCCGCAAAGCATGATTCGAAAGCATCGCCGACGTCTGCTGTTCGGGGGGACGCGGGCCTCGCTACCCCGCACACACGCTTCGGATGTGTGAGTACATGGCCTGGTCAGGACGCGCGTGCCGTGGCCCCGCGTGCGCGGCGTGCGGCGCGGCGGCGCTGGACCCACAGCCTGGCGCGGTCGAGATAGAGATAGACTACCGGCGTGGTGTAGAGCGTCAGGATCTGGCTCAGGATCAGCCCGCCGAAGATCGCGATGCCGAGCGGCTGGCGTAGCTCGCTGCCTTCGCCGAGGCCGATCATCAGCGGCACCGCGCCGAACAGCGCGGCGAGCGTCGTCATCATGATCGGGCGGAAGCGCATCAGGCAGGCCTCGTAGATCGCATCGCGCGACGACAGCCCGCGCTGGCGCTCGGCGTCGAGCGCGAAGTCGATCATCATGATGGCGTTCTTCTTGACGATGCCGACCAGGAGGATCACCCCGATCATGCCGATGATGTCGAAATCGGTGTGCGACAGCATCAGCGCCGCCACCGCGCCGACGCCGGCCGAGGGCAAAGTGGAGAGGATGGTCAGCGGGTGAACGTAGCTTTCGTAGAGCATGCCGAGCGAGATGTAGATCGTCGCGAGTGCTGCGAGAATCAGGAAGAGCTCGTTCGCCAGCGCCTGCTGGAAGATCTTTGCGGAGCCCGCGAACCCGCCGGAAATGCCCGCCGGCATGCCGAGCGTGTGCATGGCGTTCTCGATCGTGGTGGTCGCGGTGCTGAGCGAGACGCCCGGCGGCAAATTGAACGAGATGGTGCTGGCGACCAGCAAATCCTGGTGGTTGACCGCAAGTGGCGTCTCGCCATGCTCGAAGCGGGCGACGCTCGACAGCGGGATCATCGTCTCCGCGCTGGTCGAGACCGCGGTTCCGGTCGAGGCGACGCCCTTGCCGGTGGCGCCGATCGAGTTGGTCGCCTGATTGCGCACCACGTTGGCGGCGACCGAGCTGATCGAGCTCTTCTGCGACGACGAGGCCACCGTGCCGGCCACCGCATTGGTGCTCTGCGTGCCGGTCGCCGATCCGCCCGAGGTCGAGATGTAGACCTCCTTCAGGGTCTGCGGGTCCTGCGAGAAGCGCGGCGCGACCTCCATGATGACGTGATACTGGTTGCGCGCGACGAAGATGGTCGAGACCTGGCGCTGCCCGAACGCGTCATAGAGCGTGTTGTCGAGCTGGCTGACCGTGATCCCGAGCCGCGAGGCGGCATCGCGATCGATCACCAGGTTGGCTTGCAGCGCCTTGTTCTGCTGGTCGGTGTTGACGTCGGCGAGCGTCGGCTCCTTCTGCAAGGCGGCGACGAGCTTGGGCGTCCACTCGTTCAGCTCCTCGAAGGTCGAGCCCTTCAGCGTGTATTGATAGGCCGCATTGCCGGAGCGCCCGCCGGCGCCGAGATCGCCGATCGATTGCAGGAACAGGGTGGCGCCCGCCACCTTTGCCAAAGGATCGCGCAGCCGCTCGATCACCTTGTCGGCGCGCAGCTTGCGTTCGTCCATCGGCTTCAGCGAGGCGAACACGGTGCCGGTGTTGGTGCCGCCCGGGCCGACGCCGCCGCCGCCGGTGAAGCCGACCGCGGTATCGACCGCCGGATCTGACTTCACGATGTCGATGAACTGGGTCAGCTTCTGCTGCATCAGCTGGAACGAGGTGCTCTGGTCGGCCTGGATCGAGCCGATCAACAGCCCGGTATCCTGTTGCGGAACGAAGCCCTTGGGCACCACCGTGTAGAGATGGACGTTCAGATAGAGCGTGCAGCCCAGGATCAGCATCACCAGCAGCGGATGCCGCAGCGCGAGGCCGAGTGTCGCGCGGTAGCCGCTCAGCATCAGCTCGAAGGCGCGCTCGTTGATCCGGTAGATCCAGCCATGCGGCTGGCCTTCCTCCTTGCGCAGCAGCACCGCGCACATCATCGGCGTCGTCGTCAGCGAGACCACCAGCGAGATCACGATCGCGATGGTGATGGTCATGGCGAATTCGCGGAACAGGCGGCCGACCAGGCCGCCCATCAGCAGGATCGGCACGAACACCGCGATCAGCGACACGCTCATCGACAGCACGGTGAAGCCGACCTCGCGGGTGCCGACCAGCGTCGCCTCCAGCCGCGACATCCCGGCATCCAAGTGACGGGCGATGTTCTCCAGCACCACGATGGCGTCATCGACCACGAAACCGGTCGCCACCGTCAGCGCCATCAGCGAGAAGATGTCGAGCGTGTAGCCCAGCAAATACATCACGGCAAAGGTCGCGATCAGCGACACGCCGACCGCTACCACAGGCACCAGTGTCGCCCGCGCATTGCGCAGGAAGGCGAACACGACCAGGATCACCAGGGCGACGGCGATGAGGAGCGTGATCTCGACATCGTGCAGCGAAGCCCGGATCGTCTTCGAGCGGTCCATCGCCAGCGTGATGTCGATCGCGGGCGAAACCGAGGCCCTGAGCTGCGGTATCAGCCCTTTCACGCTGTCGACCATCTTGATGATGTTGGCGCCCGATTGCCGGTACACGATCATCACGACGGCCGGCTTGCCGTTGGAAAGGCCGAGCGTGCGCACATTCTCCACGGAATCGATGACGTCGCCGACATCGGTCAGGCGCACCGCCGCGCCGTTCCGGTAGGCGACGACGAGCGGCTTGTAGTCGGCGGCCTTCCGCGCCTGGTCGTTGGCATAGATCTGGTAGCGCTGGTCGCCGACGTCGATGCCGCCCTTCGGGCTGTGCGCGTTGGCGCTCGACAGCGCGGCGCGGACGTCCTCGAGCCCGATGCCGTATTTGAAGAGCGCCGGCGGGATCAGCTCGACGCGCACCGCGGGCAGCGAGCCGCCGCCGACCGAGACTTCGCCGACGCCCTCGACCTGCGACAGCTTCTGGGCCAGCACGGTCGAGGCCGCGTCATAGAGCTCGGCCGGGGTCAGCGTGTCCGAGGTCAGGGTGTAGATCAGGATCGGCGCCGAGGCCGGGTTGAACTTGCGGTAGGTGGGGTTGGCGCGGAGGTTGGTCGGCAGGTCGGCGCGCGCGGCGTTGATCGCCGCCTGCACGTCGCGCGCGGCGCCGTTGATGTCGCGGTCGATGTCGAATTGCAGCGTAACGCGGGCAGAGCCGAGCGAAGACGTCGACGTCATTTCAGTGACGCTGGCGATCTGGCCGAGATGACGCTCGAGCGGGCTCGCCACGGTGGAAGCGACGTCGGCCGGGCTGGCGCCGGGCAGGGTCGCCTGCACCATGATGGTCGGGATGTCGACGTCGGGCAGCGGCGACACCGGCAACTTGAAGAACGCAATGATGCCCGCCACCACCAGTCCAAGAGACAGCAGCGTGGTGCCGACCGGCCGGCGGATAAAGGGGGCGGAGAGGTTCATTGCATCAGTGTCGATGTTCGCGGATGAGCTTCTATCCGTCCGTGCCGCGATGCAAAAGCCTAAATGTCACAGGCCGCCGCCATACAGCCGCCGCGATTGATCGGATCGCAACAGACGCCCGACGGCGGCCCGATTCCCGATCGCATCGTTCTCGGCCGGCCGATGCGGACTACTTCGCCGCATTCTGGCTCGCGCTGACAAAGTAGAAATCCTCAGCTCCCGGCACCGAACCGTAGCTGAAGGGCTGCTGGCGCCGATCCGTCGCCGCCATCACGTCGTCGCGCACGAGGTCGAACAGCTTGCGGATCTCGATCCGAGGGGTCTGCATGCGCTTGATCAGGGCCGTCACGAACGGGCTGTGACCGCCCTCGCCGTCGAGCGCGACCTGGCCGTGCTTGGCAGCGTAGACCACCAGCGTGCCGCTGTCGGGTTCGACCTGGGCCAACCCCCTGCCGATCGAGCGTGACGCGACGGTGCGCTTGATCTGGTTGGCGAACGGATTGTCGCGGCAGGCATCGAGAATGACGAGATGCAGCTTGCGGGCGCCTTCGGTGGCGCCCATCACCTGGGTCAGGGCGACGGCCTCGAACGACACGTCGCGGTCGGTTGCGAGCTTGGCGTCGACCGGCACCAGATAGTTCTCGCCCGCCATCTCCATGCCGTGCCCGGCATAATAGATCACGGCCCAATCGGCGCCGTCAGCCGCGTTGGCGAATGATTTGAGGGCTTCGACCAGGCTGTCCCGCGAGGCGTCGGTGACGAGGCGGACATCCTGAAAGCCCACCGCGCGCAGCGTGTCGGCAATCGCCGCGGCGTCCTGGCCGGGGTTCGGCAGCGCCGGGACGGAGCGATATTTCGAGTTGCCCACGACCAGGGCGACGCGCCGTTCGCTCGTTGTTGCCTTCTGGCCCGCGCCGATCGGCGGGATCGGAACGGCCGCGGCGAGCGCGGGGGCAGGATTGGCCGGGCCAGGTTTGGCCGCGCCGTGATCCGCAACGACGCTCTTCTCCGTGATGGCGACCTGATCCAGCCGTTGCAGGCCTTCCCTGGCGACGCGCTGGCCCTGGGTGCGGTCGAGCTGATCGAGGCCGATGACGTCGAGCGCATGCCGGAAGTCGGCGCGCGCACCCTCGATATCGCCCTTCTTCTCGTCGGCGAGACCTCGCCGTGCGTAATTCAGCGCGCCCTGTGCGTTCAGTTGCGTGGCGTGGTCGTAGTCGCGCATGGCTTGATCGAGCTCGCCTCTGCTGGCGAGCGTCAGGCCGCGCAGCGAGTAGAACTCGGCTTGCCCGTCCTGGATCGCGATCGCGTGGTCGATATCCCGCGCGGCATTGTCGAGATCGCCGGCGCTGATCTCGACCACGGCCCGGCAATAATAGGGGCCGGCAGCGCGCGGCGCGAGCTTGATCGCATCCTGGCAATGCAGCGCCGCGAGACGGTCCTTCCCGCGGAAATCATAGACCAGCGCGCGATTGACGTAGGCGTACCACGAGTTGGGATGAGCTCGATGGATTTGCCGTAATCGGCCAGCGCGCGATCATAGTCCCCGGTGGCAACGAACAGCTCGGCGCGATTGTTGAACCAGCCGGCGCTGAACGGACCGGCGGGCTTGAGCCGGATCGCCTGATCGAAGTCGCTCAGCGCGCGGTCATAGTCCTGGTTTTGCAGATAGACCTTGGCCCGCTGGCCGTAGGAAGGCGCAAACGACGGATTGATCGCGATCGACTGATCGTAATCCGCCTTGGCTTTCTCCAGATCGCCCTTGTTATGCCAGGCGAGCGCACGGTTGTAATAGGTGATCGCGAGGTCGCGCCCCCTCGGATTGGCCACGATCAGGCGGGTGCAGGCGGAGATCGCGAGCTCCGGGTGCGGATCTTTGGCGTCGCATGCCGCGCCATCCTCTCTCAGCCCGGCGTGAGATGGTGAGTTCAGCAGCAACAGCAGGCCGAGTGCGGCGAGCTTCAGCAATGAGGGGCGCATTCCAGTCATTCCATTCCAGCGACCGGAAATTGAAACCACAATATTGTTCGCGCCGTGGCAAAATTCCGCGAACCGGTTCCTCAATGCGCGAGATCGACGCCAATGGCGCGGCCGCACTCAGGCCTGGTCGAGCCCGTCCGCCGCACATGCATCGCGATGCAGCGTCGTGCCCGCGTCATGCAGCATCACCGCCAGCTGGTGCAGCGGCTGATCGCGAAAGCCCTGCTTCTCGATCGCGGCAACCGTCGAGAGCACATAATCGCGGTTGTTGCCGGAGCGGCCGTGGCCCTGCTGCACCAGGCGCAGTTGCTCGGAAAGCGACAGCCGCCCGGCATATTGCACATGGCCGCGATCGACCACATAGGCCAGCGCACTGACGCGGTCGCGTGCCGCATTCTCCAGCCACACCGAGCGCATCACCTCGCGGTAGACGTTGGTGGTCTGCTCGCGCGCCCGCAGATAGGCGACGGTGTCGTGGCGCAGGCGGGCGGCGACGCGGAACGCGATGCCGCGGCAGGCGCCGCCGCGGTCAAGGCCGAGCACCAGGCCCGGCTTCTCCGGCGTGCCGCGGTGGTCGAACGAATAGACGCAGAGCGCGCGATGCTCGCCGATCAGCCGCGCCGGCACCTGCTCCAGGAACTCGAAGCCCGGTTTCCACATCAGCGAGCCGTAGCCGAACACCCAGAGGTCGCCGTCGGTTTCGGAATGGGGAGGATTTGCTGACATCGCGCAGATGGGCTAGCAGAACACGCCGTCGAAGCGAAGCAGATTCCGTGATGTTTCCAAGGGTTACGTAAAGGTTACGCAAGGGTTACGCAAAGGTTGCGCGAGGATTGCGCAAGCGGTGCGCAAGAGGTGCGTAAGGGTCGCCCGCGGCTTGCTGCCGCTTCGATTTTGACAAATTCGCCCGCCAAAGGACGCCGCATGTCCGATTTGAACTCAGCCCCCCGCCGTCGCTCGCGCTTCGGCCTCTATGCCGTCCCTGTCGCAGTCCTGATCGCCGCGGTGCTGTGGAGCGGCTTCTGGTTCTTTGCCGCCTCGCAGGTCGGCGTGCAGGCGGATGCCTGGCGCGCGCAGGAGGCGAAGGCCGGCCGGGTCTATGATTGCGACAAGCGCTCGGTGGCGGGTTACCCGTTCCGGCTCGAAATCCGCTGCGGGCAGCCCAGCGTAATGCTGATGTCGCAGACCGCCTCGCCGCAAATGTCGTTCGTGGCGCGGCTCGCCGAGATCCTGGTCGTGGCGCAGATCTATGATCCCAAGCTCGTGATAGCGGAGTTCAAGGGCCCCGCCACGATCGCCGAGCGCAACGCGCAGCCGACCTTGTCGGTGAACTGGAGTCTCGGGCGCAGCAGCGTGGTCGGTCTGCCGGCGGTGCCGCAGCGCGCCTCGCTGGTGTTCGACAATCTCGCCATTGACCGCACCGGCGGTCCCGCGCCGACACCGCTGATGCGCGTCAATCACATCGAGCTGCACGGCAGGCAGGTCGACGGCTCGGCGCCGGACAGCCCCGCGATCGAGACCGTGCTCCAGATCGCCGGCGGCACCTTGCAGGACGTGCATCCGTTGCTCACCCAGCCGTTCAACGCCGACATCCAGGCACGGCTGAACGGCCTGAAGGATTTCTCGCCCAAGCCGTGGCCGGATCGTTTCCGCGAGATCCAGGCGGCCGGCGGCAGCGTCGAGATCCAGCAGTCGCGGATCGAGCAGGGCGATGTGCTGTCGGTTGCGGCCGGCACGCTCCGCCTCAACGCGCAGGGCCGCATCGAGGGCGAGTTGCAGATGACGGTCGCCGGCCTCGAGCGCGTCATCCCCGCGCTCGGCATCGACAAGATGCTCGAGGACGGCGTGCCGCAGGCAACCCTCGATCGTGTCGCACCGGGCGTGAAGAGCCAGGACCTCAGCAATCTGTTCGGCGCGCTGGACCGCGCCATCCCCGGCCTCGGCAAGGTGATCAAGCAGAACGCCAATGCCGGCATCTCCGCCGGCATCAATTCGCTCGGCACCGAGGCGACGCTCGAAGGCAAGAAGGCGCGCAGCTTCCCGCTGCGCTTCGCCGACGGCGCGGTGTTTTTGGGTCCGCTGAAAGTCGCGCAGATCCCGCCGCTGTTCTGAGCGGCACCGCTCGAAATTTCGTAGGGCGGGTTAGGCGAAGCCGTAACCCGCCGTTGTTCGCCGCCCGCTGTGCGGCGGATTACGCTACGCTAATCCGCCCTACGCACTACGCACCGTTACGCATGCTCAAACGGGCCGACTTCGCGGATCACCTTGCAGATCTGCAGGAAGCCGCTGGCGTAGAATTCGGCGTGTCCTCGCTGCATGGTTTCGACGTGGTCCGGATGATGGCGCCAGGCTTCGAGCGCTTCTTCCGAGGCAAAGCGAAACAGGGTGAGCTCCTCGCCATCCGCCGCCTTGAACGATTTCACCGACAGGAACCCCGGAAGGCGGCTGACGATTTCGTACATGCGTTCGCCCAGGCGGTTGTATTCCTCGAGCGAGGCGCCATCCCGTAATTTCAGGTCACCGACCACAATGACTTCACCGATCATCTTGCTGTCCTTCGTCCATCGCATGTCCATGGCAGCCTGAAACGGGTGCCGAACGACAATTCGATCTCGTGACCGGTGTTGTTACACGTCCGCCATCGTTCACCGCGGGCTGAGAGGCGAATTGTGCTGCGCAAAATCCACCCTCCGTACTGCGCGGACTCCTTAATCCCTCGCGCGCGATATCGTCCGTCGCGGCAAAACATTCCCGCGGCGGCGATGAGAAAAACGTGACCGGAATATTGCGGGCCGCCGCGAATATCAGTCCCCGAATACCGCTCTCTCTCGCCTGAGGAAACAACCTCGTGTGGAGGAAGCGATGCGAATTCTCGGGGGGATTCTGCTCGGCAGCGTGCTGTTGTCGGCAGGTCCAGCGTTGGCGGACGACGATGCGTCGGAGCTGAAGGCGTTGAAGGCACGCCTCAAGCAACTCGAACAGAAAATGGAAGTGCAGGCGCGCAAGGAGGAGGCGCTGGCGGCAAGACAGAACGCAATGCAGAACACGCACATGGCGGCCAAGGCGCCGGTGCCGTTCGATCCCTGCGCGTCGGGCAAGCTCTGCTACAAGGGCGTCACCTTCACCTTCGGCGGCTGGGTCGATCTCACCGGCATCTATCGGACCCGCAATCTCGCCTCCGACACCGGCTCGGTCTACGCCTTCATTCCGTTCCCGCAGAGCAAGAACTTCAACACCGGCGAGTCGCGCTTCTCGGCGCGGCAGACCCGCTTCTCGGTGCTTGCGGAGGCCGAAATATTCGCCAACACCCGCGTCGCCGGCTACGGCGAAATGGATTTCGAAGGCGCGGCGCAGACCGCGAACTCGGTCGCCACCAACTCGTTCAACCCGCGGCTGCGTCAGGCCAGCGTCGAGGTCAGCCGCACCGATCTCGGCCTGCACGTGCTTGCCGGTCAGAGCTGGTCGCTGAATGCGCCGAGCAAGGCCGGCATCGATCCGCGTGGGGTCGATGCACCCGGCGTGATCGATTTCGAATCGGTGCCCGGCTTCCTTGCGGCGCGGCAGCCCGGCATTCGCGTCTGGCAGGATATCGGGCCCGAGGTCAAGCTCGCGGTCTCGGCGGAAAACCCGCAGACCTCGTTCTTCGGCGGCAACACGCCGCTGGTCGGCACGCCTGCGGTCGGGCCGCAGGGCGTGCTCAATCCGAACGTGCTGGTCAACCTCACCGGTCCTGGCGGCAGCTTCTTCAACAACGCCAACAATGTCAGCCTCAATCACGTGCCTGATTTCACCGTGAAGGGCGCGTGGGATCCGCGGCTTGGGCCCTACAAGCTGCATGTCGAGGGCTGGGCGATGTATCGCGATTTCTACGATCGCTTCAACTTCGCCAATCACGACGTCAACACGGTGAGCTTCGGCGGGCACTTCTCGGCGGAGATCGTGCCGAAGCTCTTGGAGCTGCAAGGCTCCGCGTCTCACGGTGCGCTTGGCCGCTTCACCGCCGCGCCGTTCCCGGATGCGACGGTGCGCCAGGACGGCTCGATTCAGCCGCTGCCGATCACGGCGTTCCTGCTCGGCACGGTCTGGCACACGACGCCGTCGCTCGATCTCTATGCCTATGCCGGCCTCGAGAAGACCAAGGCGACGTTCTCCAACGTCGGGACCGTGCCGTTCGGCTACGGCAATCCGCTCTACAACAATCTCGGCTGCAACATCGAGAACTCGCCGGCGGCGACCTGCAACGGCAACACCTCGGAGGTCAGGCAGTACACCGCCGGCTTCTACGACACGATCTTCAAGGGCGATTACGGAGCGATCAAGGCCGGCGTGCAGTATTCCTATAACCAGCGCTTCGCCTTCCAAGGTGTCGGCGGCGCGCCGAAGACCGACGACCACATCATCATGACCCAGATCCGCTACTACCCGTTCTAGGACTCCGGTTACCTCGCCCCGCGTGCGGGGAGAGGCGTAGGCCGCCTTCGGCGGCCGCCCTTAAGAACGCCGAAGCAGAGCTTCGGCTACGACGCATCGCCAGATGCGTTCCGGGCGACGGGGAGTCTCCGCGAGTTCGTTAGCCAGCA
>NZ_JACMYP010000152.1 GCF_020889705.1 Bradyrhizobium altum
GTCGCCGCGATCCGCGAGATCCGCCGCCGCTTCGGCGACGGCATCCCCGCGATCCTGATCACCGCCGACCGCAGCCCCGCGGTGCGCCTGGCCGCGCGCGAGGAAAACATCGCGGTGCTGAACAAGCCGGTCAAGCCGGCCTCGCTGCGCGCCCTGCTCGGACAATGGCGGACGCAGCAGATGGTGGCGGCGGAGTAATGGCTCGCTCAGTCCACCGCGTGTGAAGCGCGGCCTCCCGATTTTCCCGTCATCCTGAGGAGCGCGGAACGCGCGTCTCGAAGGATGCACGGCCCGTCTGTGGCCGATTCATCCTTCGAGGCTCGCCCAGCGGCGCAATTGCGCCGCAAGGCTCGCGCCTCAGGATGACGGGACAAGGGCCGGGTAACGGCCTTACGGCGACGGCGTGCCCTGGCGCCACTGGCCGCCCGCGATCCTGGCGGCGGCGATCACGGCCTGGGTGCGGCTTTCGACGCCGAGCTTCTGCAGGATGGCCGACACATGGGCCTTGATGGTCGCTTCGGAGACGCCGAGTTCGTAGGCGATCTGCTTGTTGAGCAGCCCCTCGGATAGCATCATCAGCACCCGCACCTGCTGCGGGGTCAGCGTCACCAGACGGTCGCGCAGCCGCGTCATGTCGGGATCGCCCGCCGCCGACAGATCGGTGTCCGGCGGAACCCAGACGTCGCCCTCCATCACCTTCATGATGGCATCACGCAGCGTCTCGACGCCGAAGCGCTTGGGGATGAAACCGGAGGCACCGAAATCGAGCGAGCGGCGGATGGTTCCGGCATCGTCACTGGCGGAGACGATGACCACCGGAATCGCCGGATACTGCGCCCGCAGATAGATCAGGCCGGAAAAGCCGCTGATCCCCGGCATGCTCAAATCGAGCAGGATCAGGTCGACCTCGGAGTCCCGTTCCAACAGCGCGGTCAGATCCTCGAACGATCCGGCCTCGCTGATCGTGGCCGAACTCACGACGCTGGACACCGCCTGACGCAACGCATCGCGGAACAGCGGATGGTCGTCGGCGATGACAAGATGAGTATTGGCAGCAGCAGTCATCTCAGTCCCACAAGCGGGCTTTGGCAAGCCCGCGCCGTTCGGTTGTCGCCCGCGTGGCAGTATCACGCAAGCCCTTGATAATACCAGATGCCAACGCAGTTAACCCGCCGAGCTTGTGCGCCGCAACAGACGCACGCGGGGACGCTCCATTCCATTCTACCCCTCGAAGATAAGTTCAAGCGTGCAAAAGCCAAAAGTCTTATTGGGACGGGTTTCACTGCGATGTTACCCTCGAATGAAGCCCAGGCTCATTCGAGCCTAGTCAGCCAGGCGAGGCTCGCATGGCAGCAATAATTCGGGGGGAGCAATCCAGATGTCCACTATGACTGCAACTTCGGCGCGGCCCGCCGGCATGACGAAGGATGAGCGTTTCGTCATCCTGGCGTCGTCGCTCGGCACCGTGTTCGAGTGGTACGACTTCTATCTCTACGGTTCACTGGCCGGCATCATCGGTGCGCAGTTCTTCTCCGACTATCCGCCGGCGACACGCGACATCTTCGCGTTGCTGGCCTTTGCCGCGGGCTTCCTGGTGCGTCCGTTCGGCGCCATCGTGTTCGGCCGGGTCGGCGACATCGTCGGCCGCAAATACACCTTCCTCGTCACCATCCTTATCATGGGCCTGTCGACCTTCATCGTCGGCCTGTTGCCCAGCGCCAAGACCATCGGCATCGCGGCGCCGATCATCCTGATCTCGCTGCGCCTGTTGCAGGGCCTCGCGCTCGGCGGTGAGTATGGCGGTGCGGCGACCTACGTCGCCGAGCATGCGCCACAAGGCAAGCGCGGCTACTACACCTCGTTCATCCAGACAACGGCAACGCTCGGACTGTTCCTGTCGCTGCTGGTGATCCTGTTCACCCGAACCTTCACCGGTGAGAAGGACTTCGCCGATTGGGGCTGGCGGATTCCGTTCCTGGTCTCAGTGCTGCTGCTCGGCATCTCGGTCTGGATCCGTCTGCGGTTGAACGAATCGCCGGTGTTCCAGCGGATGAAGGAGGAAGGCAAGACGTCCAAGGCGCCGCTGACCGAAGCCTTCGCGACCTGGAGCAACGCCAAGATCGTGATCCTCGCCTTGTTCGGCCTGACCATGGGCCAGGCAGTGATCTGGTACACGGGCCAGTTCTACGCGCTGTTCTTCCTGCAATCGATCCTCAAGGTCGACGGCTACACCGCCAACCTCCTGATCGCCTGGTCGCTGCTGCTCGGCACCGGCTTCTTCCTGGTGTTCGGCGCGCTGTCGGACAAGATCGGCCGCAAGCCGATCATCCTGGCGGGCTGCCTGCTCGGCGCACTCACCTTGTTCCCGATTTTCAAGATGATCACGACCAACGCCAATCCGGCGCTGGAAAAGGCCTATGAGACGGTCAAGGTGCAGGTCGTTGCGGATCCCGCCGGCTGCGGCGATCTGTTCAACCCGGTCGGCACCCGCGTCTTCACGGCGCCTTGCGACACCGCCCGCGCTTTCCTCGCGCAGTCGTCGGTGAAGTACGCCACCGTGCCGGGCCCGGCCGGCTCGCCGGTGAAGGTCACCGTCAACGACAAGGACGTGCCGTACACGGACGCCAAGACGTCGAACCCCGCCATCACAGCGGCGGTGCAGGCGGCGGGCTATCCGAAGCCGGGTGACGCCGGCATCGTGAAGATGTCGAACCCGTTCGACGTCTTCCGTCCGCAGGTGGCTGCGACCATCGGGCTGCTGTTCATCCTGGTGCTCTACGTCACCATGGTCTACGGCCCGATCGCCGCGATGCTGGTCGAACTGTTCCCGACCCGCATCCGCTACACCTCGATGTCGCTGCCCTATCACATCGGCAACGGCTGGTTCGGCGGCCTGCTCCCAGCGACCGCGTTCGCGATCACCGCCTCGACCGGCGATATCTACTCCGGTCTCTGGTATCCGATCATCTTCGCGGCAATCACCGTCGTGGTCGGCGCGCTCTTCATTCCGGAAACCAAGGACGTCGACATCACCAAGACCTGACCGCAAGTCCTGATCAGTCGACATTCGCAATCAAAATGCATCGGCCGCGGAGCGATCCGCGGCCGATGTCGTTTTCGAAGCCAGAGCTTGGAAGCAGGTTCAACCCGTCAGCGCGTGGCGCCGATGAATTGCAGCACGACCTCGCGCCGGTGCGCCCTGGCGCGATGCTCGATCAGATAGATGCCCTGCCAGGTACCGAGCGCCATCTCGCCATCGAGCACCGGGACCTGCAGTGAGGTCGCCGTCAGCATGGTCTTGATGTGCGCCGGCATGTCATCGGGGCCTTCAGCGTCGTGACGCCAGCCGCCGTCTTCGGGCGCCGCGCGATCGAGCGCCGTCATCAGGTCGACCAGCACCGTCGGATCGGCATTCTCCTGGATCGTCAGCGAGGCCGAGGTGTGACGGATGAACAGCGTCACCGACCCCTCGCCAGCGCGCACCTCGCGCAGGAATTTTGCGACCTCGTGCGTGATGTCGGTGAAGCCGGCGCCGGACGTTTCGACCGTCAAGCGCGACGAGGCGATGTTGGTCGCTGCGACCGAGGATGGCGCCGAGCGCGACGTGGTTCCCGATGATCTCATCTGTAACTCTCACTACGTCGTCTCGGCCTAGTGCGCATTGCGCACGGAGCCGGGACCCATACTCCGCGGCTCCTTAGTTACGAAGATTTGGAGTTGCCAGCTTAGCCAACCAACTCCCAGCGGTGGTTATGGGTCCCGGCCCCCGTGCGCAATTGCGCACTAGGCCGGGACGACGCAGCGGAGAGAGCCGTATCAAATCTTGCCGCCGTTGACGTCGCGCTGCACGCGATTGGCCATCTCGATCAGCCGCCGCCAGGCCCGCTCGACGAACGACATCATGCGATCCATGTCGCGGTCGCTCGGCAGCGGGATCTCGATCTTGCGCTCGCCCTCGGCGACCTTCGGCTCAGCCTTCTTCAACGAATCCGATTTCGGCAACGCCTCGTCGGTCTTGGCCGATGGTGCGCGCGCGGCGAGCTCGCCCTTCAGCTTGTCATTGTCGGCTTGCAGGCGCCCGATCTCGGCATCCAGCGCCGCCCGCTCGTCGGGCACCATGTAACAGGCCCAGCCCGCGCTGGAATTGGTGCAGGTCGACACCGCGCCGGTGCGGGTGTCGAGCCGCAGGAAGCCATCGCCGGCCGGCGACAATGCATAGCGGCCGTTCTCGGTGTCGGGCGCGGTTTGCGCGATGGCCGCGCCGTTTGAGATCAGGATGGCAACGATTGCGATGGACAATTTCGAGGACGACATCGCGATGGGCATGGCTTGCTCCGCCTCAACCTGATTCCTGCCCCTAGACCACAGAGCTATAGGGCTTGCGGCCTGACTTCAACGCGTCCTCGAGCAATTCGATCCGGTCCTGCCCCCAGAAGACCTCGCCATCGAGCACATAGCCGGGCGAGCCGAACACGCCGGCGTCCAATGCATTCTGGCGATTCTGCTCATAGACCGCGCTGATCGCATCGGAGCCCGAGCGCTCCACCAGCTGCCGGCCGGGCAAGCCTGCATCGTCGGCGAGCTTCACCAGCGTTGCAGCATCGGCAAGGTTGAGCTCAAGCTCCCACACCGCGGGATAGGCACGTTGCAAGAACGGCTCGGGGTCGAGGCCGGCTTCGAGCAGCGCGATCACGACGCCATCGGCAAGCCGCCCATTGAACGGCCAGTTGGCCGGCTGCAGGTGAAAATTCAGCCCGCGCTTGTCGCGCCAGCGCTGCAATTCGATCATCCGGTAGCGCTGCCGCACCGGATGGCGCTGGGCGAGCGGCAGCCCGCCGGTCTCCGAGAACAAATCGACCAGCAGCACGGGCCGGTAATTTACCTTGAGATCGTAAGCGTTTACGAGCCGCACGAAGGGCTTGTGACCGATATAGGCCCAGGGCGATTGCAGCGAGAAGTAGTAATCGATCTGGCGTGACATGCGGAACCTTGACTGCATGAGAGGATAAGGACTTTCGGCGATCCCAGCAGAGCCGGAAATGCCAGGCAACATCGCTTCAAAGCATACAAGCTGTTGCACTGCGAACACTGCGTCACTCTGACCTTGAATATCTTCAAATAAATCCAGCAGAATCAAAGCAATAACTGGTTACGACGCAATCTTGACTTGATTAGACGCGGTAAGTATGGTCCGCGCGGCTTTTGACGGGGACGGGCGCAATTTCCATCATCCGCGGCTTCGGTTAGTGTTTGCAGCATGGCTGAGAACACCAACGACGGCGCAGGTGGAAGTCGCGATCAATCGCCTCCTGACGAAGCTGCGCTTTCCGCAAGGCTCGGAAGTCTCGATCATCGGTTGTCAGAAATTCGCGACAGCCGCAGGAGCAAGACTGATCAATCCGGTACTGAAAGCGGGGACAGTGCCGCCAGAGCTTCGGCGATGGCGCTCGGTTTTCGTCTTTCCTCGGAGCTGATCGCGGGCGTTGTCGTCGGAGCGGCGATTGGCTGGGGATTCGACCGTTTGCTGTCGACGTCGCCATTCGGCTTCATCGTGTTAACGCTGCTCGGCTTCGTCGCCGGCGTGTTCAACGTGGTGAGGTCCGCGGGCGTGGCCTCGGGCAAGCGCTGAGCGCTGGCGGGAAGTCACGACATTTGAAATTCGATTACCGGCACGATGGCCGGTGGACCAAGAGCCGCGCGGATGAAAATCGACCCGATCCACCAGTTCAATATCGAGCCCCTCTTCACGCTCGGCCACATCGGCAATCACACGATCGCCTTCACCAATTCGTCGCTCTACATGTTCATCGCAGTGCTGCTGATTGCACTGCTGATGCTGGCGAGCAGCCGGGATCTGGTTCCGGGACGGCTGCAGTCGGTCGCCGAGATCTCCTACGAGTTCGTCGCCAGCACGGTTCGCGGCAACGCCGGTGCGGAAGGCATGAAGTTCTTCCCGCTGATCTTCTCGCTCTTCATGTTCATCTGCGTCTCGAACCTCGTGGGCATCATCCCCTACACCTTCACGATCTCGAGCCACCTGATCGTCACCGCGGCCCTTGCACTCCTGGTGTTCTTCACCGTCCTGGTCTACGGCCTCTACAAGAACGGTCTGAAATTCTTCAAGATCTTCGTCCCCTCCGGCGTTCCGCTGTACATCCTGCCGCTGGTCATGTTCATCGAGGTCCTGTCGTTCTTCCTGCGGCCGGTCTCGCACAGCGTGCGTCTGTTCGCCAACATGCTGGCCGGCCACATCGCGCTGAAGGTGTTCGCGGGCTTCGTCGCGATGCTCGGCTTCTCGCTGGGCGCGCTCGGCTGGTTCGGCGGCGTGCTGCCGCTGGCGCTCACGGTCGCGCTGTACGCGCTCGAACTGCTGGTCGCATTCCTGCAGGCCTACGTGTTCGCGATCCTGACCTGCATCTACCTCAACGACGCCATTCATCCGGGACACTAAGCGGTCCGGGGAATCTCCACCCACCAATCTGTCTATCTTTCTCAAGGAGCTACAAATGGAACCGGCAGCAGCAAAACTTATCGGCGCGGGCATCGCGTGCATCGGCATGGGCGGTGCGGGCGTCGGCGTGGGCATCATCTTCGGCAACTACCTCGCCGCTGCGGTGCGTAACCCCTCGGCCGCTCAGGGCCAGTTCGGCAACCTGATCTTCGGCTTCGCCGTGACCGAAGCGCTCGGCATCTTCTCGCTGCTGATCGCGCTGCTTCTGCTGTTCGTTCCGCTCTGAGCGGCACCCCGGTTCCGCTTTAGCGGCAACCCGTCGCGCCGCCCAAAGATCGTACCAAGGGCGGCGCGCATGACAGCAACAGGAGAACACCGTGGCTGAGAGTCATGGCGAGGCAAAGGGCCAGAATGCCGGCGCCCACACCGAGGCCGATGGCGGACATCACGGCGGAACCTTTCCGCCGTTCGATTCCTCCAATTACGCCTCGCAGCTGGTGTCGCTGGCGATTGCATTTGTCGCGCTCTATCTGATCGTGTCGCGTATCGCCCTGCCGCGGGTCGGCGGGACGATCGATGCACGCCAGAACAAGATCGAGGGCGATCTGGCCGAAGCGCAGAAGCTGAAGGACGAGTCCGACGCGGCGCTGAAGGCCTATGAAACCGAGCTGGCGAATGCGCGCTCCAACGCGCAGGCGATCGGCAACGAGACCCGCGAGAAGCTGAACGCGGCCTCGGAAGTCGAGCGCAAGGCGCTGGAAGAGAAGCTGGCGGCCAAGCTCGCCGACGCCGAGAAGCAGATCGCAACGACCCGGACCAACGCCATGAGCAACGTCCGCGGTATCGCGGCGGATGCGGCCGGCGCCATCGTCCAGCAACTCGCCGGCGTCACGCCGGACGCGAATGCGGTCAACAGCGCCGTCGACGCGTCGCTGAAGGGATAGACGATGTTTTACGAACCGGAAACCTGGGTTGCGATCGCCTTCGTCATTCTGCTGGTCGTGTTCGGCTACCTCGGCGTCCATCGCACCCTGCTGACGGCGCTCGATCATCGTGCCGAGCGCATCAAGGCCGAGCTCGACGATGCCCGCCGTCTGAAGGACGAGGCCAACAAGCTGCTCGGCGAATACAAGGCGCGCCGCGCCAGCGCGGAGCGCGAAGCCGCCGACATCATCTCCAACGCCAAGGCCGAAGCCGAACGCATCGCGGCTGAAGCCAAGGCCAAGATGGAAGATTTTGTCGCCCGGCGGACCAAGACCGCCGAGGGCAAGATCGCCCAGGCCGAGGCCCAGGCCGTGGCCGATGTGCGCGCCGCCGCGGCCAACGCCGCCGTGACCGCCGCTTCGACCATCCTGTCGCAGTCGGTCAAGGGCTCGGTTGCCGACGATCTCGTCGGCAAGGGCATCGCCGAAGTTCGCTCCAAGCTGAACTGACGCGATCACACTTCCGGAAAAGGCCGGCGCGAGATCATCGCGCCGGCCTTTTTCTTTGTTCCTGCTGCTTCTTATTCCACCGGCCCCGTCGCGGCCGCCGCCGCTACTTCTTCTTGTGCGGCGCGCGGGGCTTGGGCTCCGGCTTCAGCGCCTGCGGATCGAAGCCGATATAGAAGATGTAATCGTCATTGTCCGCGGACGACGGCGCCGGATAGACGACATCCTCGGCGACCAGGCTGAACGGCACGCTGCCGCTGTCGTCCATCTGCACCGTGGTGGTGTAGGCCTTGGTCGCAATCGTCCTCTCGCCGACGCCGCCCTTCACCACGGCGACGCGCAGCGGCACCTGGATGGTCGGCGGCGCGCCCGAGGGGCCGACGATGACCCGCCCCTGGATACCGATCTTGGCCGTGATCTGGCCGCTGTTCAGATTGCATTGCCGCGCCGTGCGCGTGATCGAGGCCAGGAATTTGACGTCGTTGCCGACCGCTTCCTTACCGTCCACGGACACCGAATAGGTCGAGGCCCCGGAGCGGATCTGCACCGGAGGGCAGGTCAGCTGGGCGTCGGCGTCGTTGAGCGGCTGCGGCGCCGCCGGCGTCGCCGGCTTCGAATCGGACGAACCGCCGCCGAACAGGCTCTTGAAGCGGTCGCTCAGCGACTGCGCCGAGCTGGCCTCCGGCAGGAGGGTGGCACCGAGACCGATCGATACCGCCGCCGCGAGCGCGAACCTGATCACCCTGTCACCCATGCGATATCCCCAAAGCCTCCAAACCAGAGTTCCCCGTTTCGCGGGCGTTATAGCAAGCCAATGGCGGCGAACCCAAGGCATGTTGAAACGGCATGTTGCAAAGGCATGTTGAAAGCATCCTGAAACGGCTCGGATAGGGCCCGCCATCAGCCAACAGGCTTAAGATTCAACCGCGGAAATCCTCGTGCAGCAGGCCGAACAGCAGGTGGTCCTGCCAGATCCCGTTGATGCAGAGATAGCGCCGCGCCAGGCCCTCGCGGGTGAAGCCGCACTTCTCCAGCACGCGGATCGACGACGCATTGGAGGGAATGCAGGCCGCCTCGATGCGGTGCAGGTTGAGCTCGCCGAACAGCGAGGGCAGCAGCACCCGCAGCGCCGTCGTCATATAGCCGCGATGGGCGTGCGGCAGGCCGACCCAATAGCCGATCGTGCCGGCCTGCACGATGCCGCGGCGGACATTGGCGAGCGTGATACCGCCGATCATCACCCCGTCCGATTCGCGGAAGATGATGAACGGATAGGAGCGGTCGGCGGCGATATCCTCGCTGTAGCGGCGCAACCGGCGGCGGAAGCCGGCGCGGGTCAGGTCGTCGGACGGCCAGATCGGCTCCCATGGCGTGAGATAGGCGCGGCTGGACTCGCGCAATTGCGCCCATTGCGGGAAATCCGACATTTGCGGCGCACGCAGCAAAAGCCCGTGCCCCCGCGGCATCAGTGCAGCCGGTCCACTGGACGGCAAACGAAACAGGGCCATGGCCCAACACTCCCCCGCCAAGCTGCTCCCCTCGCCCTGCTCTTGCGGGGAGAGGGTCGGAGTGAGGGGCCGTTTCCGCAAACTCGGCCTGCGGATGGCCCCCCTCACCCGAAGCCTTCGGCCATAGCCGAGGCTCCGCCTCGGCGTATCTCCGACAACGGCCGCCGGTAGGCGGCCTCTGCTCTCCCCCGCACGCGGGGCGAGGTAAGCAGAATTCTTAGTGCAGCAGCGTCTTTGCCTTCGACTTCGTCAATCCTTCCGCAAAAGACACCGCCGTGTCCAGACCCCTGCCGCTGCCGAGTGCAACAGCGGCGGGCCGACTGCGCGACAGCAGCGCGCGGGCGGCGTTGCGGCTCGATTCGACCGAGACCGCGTCGATCCGCGCCACCAGCTCTTCCACCGTCTGCGGCCGGCCATAGGCTAGCACATGGCGTGCCAGCTGCTCGGCCCGGGATGAACAGCTTTCCAGCGCCATCAGCAGGCCGGCCTTCATCTGCGCCTTGGCGCGGGCGACCTCGGCCTCGGTCAGGGTCTCCACCGCGTCATTGATGACGTCGACGATGACTTCCATCATCTCCGGCGCGTCGGCGGGATCGGTCCCGGTGTAGAGCCCGAAGAAGCCGGTGTCGGTGTAGGGGGCGTGGAAGGTATAGATCGAGTAGCACAGCCCGCGCTTCTCGCGCACCTCCTGGAACAGCCGCGACGACATCCCGCCGCCGAGCGTGTTGGTGAAGACCTGCAGCGAGAACAGCGACAGGTCGGTCTGCGGCACGCCTTCGAACGCCAGCGTCAGATGCGCCTGCTCGAGATCGCGATGCACCACCCGCGAGCCGCCCTTGCCGAACATCGCAGCCTGGGGCTTCGGCGCCGGCGTGGCGTCGAAGCTGGCGAACTTCTCGGCGACGTCCTCGACGACGCGCTTGTGATCGACGGCCCCGGCGGCGGCGACCACCATGTCCGGAGCACGGTAATGCGTCGACAGATAGCCGCGCAGCGTGTCGCGGTTGAAGGCCTTCAGCGTCTTGGCGGTGCCGAGCAGCGAGCGGCCCATCGGCTGGTCCGGATAGCAGAGCTCGTTGAGATGCTCGAACACGACGTCGTCGGGCGTATCCTGCGCCGCGCCGATCTCCTGCACGATGACGCTCTTCTCGCGCTCCAGCTCGTCCGGCACGAAGGACGGATTGGCGAGGATGTCGGAGAGCACGTCGAGCGCCAGCGGCACGTCGGCCTTCATCACCCGCGCGTAATAGGCCGTGGTCTCGGTCGAGGTCCCGGCATTGAGGTCGCCGCCGACCGCCTCGATCTCCTCGACGATCTCGCGCGAGGAGCGCCGCGCGGTGCCCTTGAACGCCATGTGTTCCAAGAGATGCGAGATACCGTGCTCGTTCGGCTTCTCGTCGCGTCCGCCGACGCCGGCCCAGACCCCGAGCGCCGCGGTCTCCAGATGCGGCATGGTGTCGGTGACGACGGTGAGGCCGCTCGGCAGCTTGGTGATTTGAACGCTCATCAGGCAACTCCCTGCTTGGCGGCACGGCTGACCGACAGCACGAAGCGCTCGACCTCGGCGGAATCATTCTTCATCACAGTCATATGTTCGGACTTGGTCATCAACCCGCCGAGCCAGGCCGGCAGCTGCGGGCGCACCCCGCAGGCGGCCTCGACCGCGTCGGGGAATTTGGCCGCATGCGCGGTCGACAGCACGATGTTCGGGATCTTGGAATCCGAGGTGTCGCGGTCGGCGACCGCGAGCGCCACCGCGGTGTGGGGATCGACCAGATCGCCGGCCTCGCGCCAGGCGGCGCGGATCGCAGCCGCGGTTTCGGTTTCGTCGGCACGGCCGGCGTCGAAATCACGGCGTACCGCGGCCAGCGTCGCATCCGGCAGCACGAAGCGGCCGGACTGCTTCAGCGAGGCCATCAGGCGGCGAACCTGATCGGCGTCGCGGCCGCTGGCCTCGAACAGCAGCCGCTCGAAATTCGAGGACACCTGGATGTCCATCGAGGGCGACGCCGTCGCATGCACCTCGCGCACCTCATAATTGCCGGTCTTCAGCGTGCGCGGCAGGATGTCGTTGACGTTGGCGGCAATCCGCAACCAGCGGATCGGCAGCCCCATGCGCTTCGCGACATAGCCGGCGAAGATGTCGCCGAAATTGCCGGTCGGCACCGTGAAATCCACCGTCCGCGCCGGCGAGCCGAGCGCGACCGCGGAGGTGAAATAATACACCACCTGCGCCACGATGCGCGCCCAGTTGATCGAGTTGACGCCCGACAGCGCCACCTGATCGCGGAAGCGATGGTTGTTGAACATCTCCTTCACCAGCGCCTGGCAATCGTCGAACGTGCCTTCGATCGCCAGCGCATGGACATTGGCGGCGCCGGTCGTCGTCATCATGCGGCGCTGCACCTCGGAGATGCGCCCGTTCGGGAACAGCACCACGAGGTCGACATTGTCGAGATTGGCAAACGCTTCGACCGCGGCGCCGCCGGTATCGCCCGAGGTCGCGACCACGATGGTGGTGCGCTGCGCGCGCTTGGCCAGCACGTGATCCATCAGCCGCGAGATGAGCTGCATCGCGACGTCCTTGAACGCCAGCGTCGGCCCGTGGAACAGCTCGAGCAGGAACTGGTTCGGGCCGATCTGGTCGAGCGGCACCACGGCGGGATGGCGGAAGGTGGCATAGGCTTCGTTCGCCATGCGGCCGAGCTCGGCGTCGGAAATCTCGCCGCCGGCAAACGGCCGGATGATCTCGACCGCGACCTCCCAATAGGGACGGCCGAAGAAGGCCGCGATGGTCTCGGGCGAAAATTCCGGCCAGGTCTCGGGCACGTAAAGCCCGCCGTCACGGGCAAGCCCGGTCAGCATCACATCGCAGAAGCCAAGCACCGGGGCCTCACCCCGGGTCGAAATATACCGCGTCAAACCGCCCTCCAAAGGCTTCGATCCGAGCCTTAAGCCTTTGATATCATGGATTTATCGGGTTCACCGCATGCGACCCGATGTGGTTCACCATAGAAGATCGGACCGGCAATGGGTAGCCCGAAGCACGCGCCTTCGGGGGCGCGCGGAGTGGTGAGAGGTGTTGCCCGCGAAGACGGCCACCCGCGCCACATACACCACTGTCGTCCTAGCGAAAGCCAGGACCCATAACCACCGCATTCAGTGATGAACGGGATCGCGGCCCCAGCGTCGCGCAACAATTGAGATTTGGGGTCATGGGTCCTGGCTTTCGCCAGGACGACGGTGAGTGTGTTGCACGATCCTGAGCAAGCCCGGTGTCATCACCCGCGCACGCGCACGCGGGTGATCCAGTATTCGTCCCTAACCGCTCGGCGGCGCCAGCGGCTGCGCGATCTCCTGGAACGGCGGCAGCGCCTCGCAGCGCGCGGCGTGGGCTTGCAGCGCCGGATAGCGCGCATCGAACAGATGCGGATGTGCCTCGCCAGTGAAGCGCAGCGCGCAGGCCACCGCGATGTCGGCATGACCGATGCGATCGCCCATCCAGTAAGGCGTCTGCACCGCTGCGCGCTCCTGCTCCAGCACCGCGAACACGCGGGAGATCTGCCCCTCGCAGCGCTCGACCCACAGCTTCAACTGCTCCTTGCGCAGCACGCGCTCATAGACAAGGCTCACCGCCTTGTCGGCGAGCCCGGTCGCCAGTGCCATGATGCGCAGATGCCGACGCCGCTCAACGCCGGAGCGCGCCAGCATCGCCCGCTCCGGCCCGACCAGCTCGTCGAGATAATCCAGGATCGCCCCGCTCTCGATCAGCGCCTCGCCGTCATCGAGCACCAGCGTCGGCACCCGCTGCACCGGATTGTAGGCCGCAACCTTCTCCGCATCGCCGAAGGTCGACCACGGCTTGTGCTCGAACGGCAATCCATAGAGCCGCAGCGCGATCGCGGTGCGGCGAACAAAGGGCGAGTCGTACTGGCCGATCAAAAACATCCGTCATCTCGTCGGTCATGCCGCGGCAGGCCGTTGCCGCGAAAGCAGGGCTTTCGAAGGTGTGGCGGCCAAGCCGGGTCAAAGGTTGCACTTTGCACCATCCTAGATGGCCTGCGCTGCGTTGCAACTGGATCATGATCCGGTTGCCTCACGAGCTATCCAATCACCGGCACATGCCTCGCCGCATCGCGCGGCGCGGTGCCATCAAGCCGCGGATCGTCGGCCACCTCGATCTGCCGTTTGAACGCACGGAAGCCGGAGCGCTGGTAGAACGCGATCGCCGACGGATGATCGAAGGTGCAGGTGTGCACCCAGACCCGGCTGACGTCGCGCGACCAGGCGATCTCAAGCGCGCGGTTCATCAGGAAGCGTGCGGCACCGGTGCCGATGAATTTTGCGGTGACGCCGAAATAGAGCAGCTCGCAATTGCCGGGCACGCCGAAGTCGAGTTCGAGCAGGCCTTCATCCAGGCCATCGACGACCAGCCCGTAGAGCTCGACGCTGGGCGCGTGAATCCGCCCGGCGAGATCGGTATCATCGAGCCCCGTGCGGGTGAACCAGAGCCATTCCTCGCCGACGCGGCGGTAGAGATCACGGTACCAGTCGAGCGCCGGCGGCTCGACCTTGCGCAGGCGCCACGCGCCCGGCGGATCGTCGCGCCGCGGCGGACGCTCGGTCATTTCCAGATGTGTGACGACGGCGGCGATCTTGCCGTGCGGGATGTCGGAATAACCGTCGGGCAACAGCATCGCGCGACCTTTTGTTTCCATGCGATCGGCGGGAAATATCCGGATGTCGCGGCAGATGCAATGCAACGCTGCGTAACAATGTTACCGATTTGTCAGTCGGTGTTTGGGCGAATCAAGCGCTCCATGCAGCGAGGCCACCGGAGCTAGCATCGTGTCGCGCCATCACACGCTGCCGCCGATCATCACCACGCCACCGAAGCCGAAACCCACGCGGCGTCGGCACGGTATTGGTCACGCGTTTGGGACGAGCGCTGCTGATGAGGCCGCACCTTGCGGATGATGCAGCGGTGCGCAGCGCTGCCGTGCTTCCGCAGCATGCGCGTCCGGTCGAGACCGTTGAGCGGCGCACGCCGTCACCGAACGGCAAGCTCAGCGACGACACGCTGCGCGCGATGTTGGAGGCGCAGGAGAAGCTAGAGGGGTAGAAGGCGTGCGCCACACATTCGGTGTCGTCCCTGCGAAAGCAGGGACCCATAACCACCGCTGTTTGTTGTTGCGAAGGCTATGGCCCCAGCGTCGTCAGACAACTCGCATTTGTGGTTATGGGTCCCGGGTCGCGCTCCGCTTGCCCGGGACGACATCGAGTTTTGGGCCACCGCGTTGCTCACTTCGGCGCCAGCAGTGATCACCGCGGCGTCAGCGTGATCGCCTCGGCGGTTGCGGCTTCCACGGCCGGGCGGCTGTAGAGCAGCGGGACATATTGGCCGGTGGCCCAGAGCGAGGCGAGGTCGCGGTAGTGGCCGCTGAAGGGATCGCCGGACTGGCCTGGTGTGTTGATGGTGCGGCTCGCATCCCAATTGCCGACATCGAGCACCATGCGGAACGAGGCGCCCGCGGTGAGATGATAGTCGGAGCGGCGATAGGTGGCGGCGCGCGGCACGTTGGCGGCGCCGCCATAGGCGAGCGGGCCGACCGACATCTGCATGGCTGTCGCCTTGTCGGCGAGCGGCATCAGCGCGTGATCGAACTTGGCGACATGCAGGCGGCCCCAGCGCCAGGTCGATGCATCGCCCCCGAGCTTGTCGGCGACGTCGGCAACGGCCTCGCCGAGACTGTCGCGCAGCACGCGGTCACGTCCGCCGGCGGGATCGCTGCCGAGCGCGGAGTCGGGCTTTTCGAGATAATCGACGATCGCGGAGATGCTGGAAGCTTCCGGCGCGATCAGCTCGGCCGCTTTCGGCGCCGTGGTCTTGAGCAGCACCGGGCCGAGATGGTTCGCGATCCAGACCTCGTACACCGCGGCCGCAGCGCTGTCAGCCGCGTCACGCGCGTCCCACGCCTTCAACAGATCGAGGCCCTTCTTCACATTGGCATCGTCGGATGACAGCGGCTTCAGCAACGCGACGAGACGCCGCGCCAGCATGCCGGTGTCGTCGTTCTGCAACGCCATCGCATCCGCCAGCGTCACCTTGCTGTCGGCCTGCAGCACCTCGACGATGCGCTGCCAGCGCGCGCTGTCGGACCATTCGAAGCCGACCCGGCGCTCATTGACCGGATAATCGGCCGGCAGGTTCATCTGGTTGGCGGTGGCGATGAAGCCCTGCTTCGGCTGGTACAGCTTCGGCAGCTCGTCGAGCGACAGGAAGCCCTGCCACTCGTAGCGGCCATCGCCAGGCACCGGCATCAGGCCATCGAAGCTGGTCCGGCGCGGCGTCTTGCCGGCGGCGATCCAGCCGATATTGCCGCTCACGTCAGCATAGACCTGGTTCTCCGACGGCGCGCCCCAGCGCCGCATCGCGTCGAGGAAGCCGCCCCACGTCTTCGCGGTCATGTAGTCGGACGAGCCGAAATAGGCCGAGGTGCCCGGCTCGAACCAGATCGAGCGCACGGCGAACGCATGCTTCTTGTCGGCGTCGACAAAGATCACCGGTCCGTGGCGGATGAACTTCAGCTCGAGGTCGCGATCGGCCTCGCCCTTCACCGCCTCCTTCTCATGCACGATGCGCATGTCCTCCCAGCCCGTGCCGTAGCGATACTGGTTCGGATTGTCCGGGTTGAGTTCGTAGACGTAGAGGTCTTCCTGGTCGACGTTGAAGATGGTGAGGCCGAACGCGATGGTGTCGTTGTGGCCGATCGAGATGCCGGGCAACGCCGGCTCGCCGGCGCCGATCACGGAGATGCCGGGCGCGTTGAGGCCGACAATGTAGCGCAGCGACGGCACCGAATGTTCGCGATGCGGATCGTTGGCGAGGATCGGGCGCCCCGTCGCGGTGCGCGATGCGGCGATCACCCAGTTGTTGGAGCCGATGGTGTCGCGCTGCTGATCGGCCTCGGCCAAGAACTTGTCGGGATCATGCGCCAGCGCCGCCTTCTGGTCCTTCTGAGCCGCGAACTTCACCGGTCGCGTGGCGAGGTCATAGGCCGCGAGCACGCCCTTCGGCACGCTGCAGGGGTCGAGCCCATCGGGCACCCTGGTGGTCCAGGTCGGCTCCAGCTTGACGCGGAAACGATCGGCATCGAGGCCGGCGGCGCAGGCGACCAGCGCGCGCTTCACCTCGGAGGCGACGTTGCGCGTCAGGCCGTGGCTGCGGACGCGCACCACATCCTCCGCCGACCACAGGTCCGGCATCGTGCCCGCGATCCTGAACTCGATCGGCAGCGCCCGCTTGCCCGCTTTAACGTCGGCGACATAGGCGTTGACGCCGGCGACGAAGGCGTCCGCATAGGTTTTCGCCTTCGGGCCATAGGCGGCCCATTCCGCGTTCATGTCGCCGCGATAGAGAAACTGACGCAGCGCCTTGTCCTGCTCGGCATAGGCGGGACCGAAATCCTTCGCCAGCAGGCCGAGCCCGCGCTTGCGCCAGAGATCGATCTGCCAGAGCCGGTCGCGCGCGGCGTTGAAGCCCTGCAGGAAGAACAGGTCGTGTTCGTTGCCGGCATAGATGTGCGGAATGCCCCAGACGTCGAGCAGGATCTGGCCCGGCGCCTTCAGCCCGGCGACGTCGGTCTTGACTTCGCGCGCCGCCACAAGCGGGCTCGCCTTCTCGCGCGCCGCGGCGGGCGCGGCGAGCATCGTGGCGCAGAGCGCGGCGGTGAGTAGTTTCGCGACGCGGTTGAGATCCGTGTTCATGTTGTTCTCCGATGGTTGTTATTTTTGGTACGAGACTTCATCCGGGTTTTTCACCCGGCGCGCTACTCCCCCTCGTCGCTCGCCAGCACGCCCTTCACCGCGCGGGCCCAGCCGGCGAGCTTGCGGTCGCGCGTCGCCTCGCTCATCGCCGGCCTGAAGCGGTGTTCGAGCCGCCAGTTGTCGGCGAATTTCGCGGGCTCCGGATAGACCCCGGCCTCGAGGCCGGCGAGATAGGCCGCCCCTAACGCCGTGGTCTCCTGGATCATCGGGCGATCGACCGGCGCGTTGAGCAGGTCGGCGAGCCGCTGCATGGTCCAGTCGGACGCCGTCATGCCGCCGTCGACGCGCAGCACGGTGTTGGCGGCATTGGCCTCCGGCCAGTCGGTGCGCATCGCGGCCCACAGGTCGAAGGTCTGGTAGCAGACGCTCTCCAGGGTCGCATGCGCGAGCTCGGCCGGGCCGGTGTTGCGGGTCAACCCGAACAGCGCGCCGCGCACCCGCGGATTCCAGTAGGGCGCGCCCATGCCGACGAAGGCCGGCACCAGATAGACGCTCTGCATGCTGTCGGATTTATCGGCCAGCGGCCCGGTCTCGGCGGCGTGCTTGATGACGCCGAGCCCGTCGCGCAGCCATTGCACCGCGCTGCCGGCGACGAAGATCGAGCCCTCGAGCGCGTAGGTGCGCTGGCCATTGAGCTGGTAGGCGATCGTGGTGAGCAGCTTGTTCTTCGACGCCACCGGCGTTGTGCCGGTGTTGAGCAGCGCGAAGCAGCCGGTACCGTAGGTCGACTTCATCATGCCGGGCTCGAAGCAGGCCTGGCCGATGGTCGCGGCCTGCTGGTCGCCGGCGATGCCGGAGATCGCGATCGGGCCACCGTACAGATCCGCGGTGCTCTCGCCGAACCGGGCGGAGGAATCCTTCACCTCAGGGAGCATCGAGCGCGGCACCTGCAAGAGATTGATGAGGTCGTCGTCCCAGGCGCCGGTATGGATGTTGAACAGCAGCGTGCGCGAGGCGTTGGTGGCGTCGGTGGCGTGCACCCGGCCGCCGGTGAGCCGCCACAAGAGATAGCAGTCGACGGTACCGAACAGGAGCTCGCCGCGCTCGGCGCGTTCGCGCGCGCCTGGCACGTGATCGAGGATCCAGGCGACCTTCGTCCCCGAGAAATAGGGGTCGATAATGAGACCGGTCTTGGCCGAGATCGCCGGCTCATGGCCCTCGGCCTTGAGTCTGGCGCAGATGTCGGCGGTGCGGCGGTCCTGCCAGACGATGGCGCGGTGCACGGCCTGTCCGGTGGCGCGGTCCCACACCACGGTGGTCTCGCGCTGGTTGGTGATGCCGATCGCTGCGATGTCCTTCGCCTTCAGCCCGGCCTTCTCCAGCGCCTCGCGGCACACCATCACGGTCGAGGTCCAGATATCCTCCGGCTCGTGCTCGACCCAGCCGGAGGCCGGGAAATGCTGCGGAAACTCCTGCTGCGCGACCGCGGCGATGGAGATATCGCTGCGAAACACCATGGCGCGCGACGATGTGGTGCCCTGATCGATGGCCAGCACGAAAGACATGAGCATTTCCCTTAAGGCGTCGTAACAGGCGCCAAGGGAGCGGATTACCGCGGCGAGGTCAAGATTGCTGGTGTGGCGGGATAGTCGAGGCAAAAGCCCCGCGACAGTATCAGTCCCGTCATCCCCGCGCAAAGGCTTCGCCTTTTGTCGCTGGAGGTGCGAGCCTTGCGGCGCAATTGCGCCGCTGGGCGAGCCTCGAAGGATGCACGGCCCGGCTGGCGGCCGTCGACCCTTCGAGGGCCGCTGAAGAAGCGGCCACCTCAGGGTGACGGGACTGAGAGTGGAAGCGCCGATCACATCGGCCGGTAGGTCCTGACGTCGCCGGGGACGTTGACGCCGATCTTGATCGCGCCGACCGAGCGGATGATGTCGTCGCCGAGCAGCTGGGCGAAGCAGGCATAGCCCCAGTCGTTCATGTGCAGGCCGTCGGCGGTGACGAAATCGTCGATCGGGATCGCCTGCCTCTCGTGCCAGTCGCGCATCACCTCGAAGCGCGGGAAGATGCCGACATGGCGCAGCGCGGCGATGCGGCCGAGCAGCTTCACCATGCCGCGGGCGCTTTCGGGACGCTCGGTGACGCGCGGCGAATATTGCGGATCGACCAGCACGACATCGGCGCCGTCGGCCTGGATGCGCGCGACGCCGTCCTCGACCTGCTTGGCGGTCTCCGACGGATCGAGGTTGCGCAGCACCGCGTTGGTGCCGACCTGCCAGATCACCATGTCGGGATGCACGTCGATCACTTCGGTCTGCAGCCGTCTCATCATTTCTGGTGCATCCTCGCCGCCCTTGCCGCGATTGAGCACGCTGATGTCGGCCGAGGGATACTGCCGGCGCAGCTGCGCGGCGAGCCGGCTCGGATAGGTGAATTCGGGCGCCGACGAACCGTAGCCCTGGGTCGAGGACGAGCCGAACGCGATGATGACGACCGGCTTGCCGGCGGCGAGCTTGGCTGCGACATGCGGCAGCGAGCCGGTGCTGTTCGGCACGCCGGTGGGCTGATGGCAGGGCACGCGGTGGAAGATGTCGCTGGCGGATTTCGCGACCTGCTTCACCTTGTCGAGCGCCTTCGCGGCGACGCCCCGTTGCGGCTGCGGATTGGCCGCATCGGTTTCGACCGCGGCGGGCTTCGCCGCATCCGCCCTGCTTGCTTCAGTCTTTGCTCCTGATGACAACGCCGCATGCTGGTCGGCCTGGCCGGTCTGCGCGCACAACGGCACCGCCGAGAGCGGCGCGAGCAACAGGAGCGCCGCAACGGCGCGCAGGCTCCGCCCTGCGGCGAAACGAAAGGGGAAGGCAAAACGCATCAACTCGGCTTCCTCTAATTCTGCTGCACCGGGCCCAGATGGGCCGCATCGATCACGAATTTCGCCAGTGCGCGGCCGAGACAGGCATGAACCTTCTTGGCCAGATCGACACCATGCGAGGTGCTGAACAGGTCAAAATATCCGGCGTCGCTCCACTGCTTCATAATCGCGAACCGGTCGAACAGCGGAACGTCGTGCTGCTGTGCCACCACCTTGATATTGTCGAGATATGGCGGCGCGGAGATCATCGTTTCCGTACGCGGGCTGTATTGCAGATTGACCAGCACCACGTCGGTCCCGGCGCCCCGCAACGCAACAACGCCATCGTTGATGGCGGTGCGGAAATCGTCAGGATCGACTGCTCGCATAGCATCGACCGTTCCGGTCTGCCAGATAACCAAAGTAGGCTTTTTTGCCTCAACAAGCTTAACAAGGGTTCCCGCGGTCTCCTCGGCGGTGCTCTTTCCCTGTAATTCTACGGATAGATCGATGGTGGCGGCCGGAAACGCCTCCTTCAGCGCCGCCTGCAGCGTGGCCGGATAGGCGCTCGCCTCGTTGCCGGGGATGGTCGAGGAGCGGCTGCCCACCACCAGCACGCTGAGCGGCTTGTTGGCCTTCACCGCATCGGTGACTTTCGGCAGCGAACTCTCGCTTGCCAGGAGATAGGCCGGCACGTCGCAGGGCGGCGCCGGTGCCGGCTCGACGGTATCGCCGGCGCGCACGGGCGCGGCCGCCAAACAGGCGGCCAGCAGCGTCAGGCTCAGCATCGTCCACGCGGACTTCATGCTCCCCCTCCCGCCAGATCGGCGTTGCCGCCGGCACCTTTTTTCGAGGCGCCTTTGTCGGCGGAGTGCTTGTACCACGAAATAATCCACGCCATGCCGCACATGATGAGGATGCCGCAAACGCTGATCAAGGCGTGCAGTGCGGCACCGCCAGATACTTCGGCAAGCACGAAGTGACCGGCAAAGGCGAGGAAGACCCCGAGGCAGAATATCTCAAGCGAATGCTGGCCACACAGGATCAATGGTCGCAGCCAGGGCGATTTCAAGCCCGGCCAGTCCCTCGGCAGGAAGCGCACGGTGAGCGCGGCGAGCGCCAGGAAATGCGCGAACCGCAACACGTCCAGGTCGGTCTTGTTGATCGGATACATCCATTGCTCGATCACCTTCGGCATGATGTGGCCGAGCTGCGGCACGTACCAGGTCAGCGTCACGAAGAACGCCGCGACCAGATAGACGATGCAGATCCACATCGTGATGTTCGACGACAGGATGCGCGACATCCGCCGCGCGCCGCCGAGCGCGCACCAGGCGCCGAACACGAACAGCAACTGCCAGGCGAACGGATTGAACGCCCAGAAGCCGTTCGGATAGGCCGAGAGATAGAGATCGAATTGCCAGGTCAGCGCGTAGAGCAGGACCGACAGGCCGAGCGTGACATCAGGCTTCCACTTCATCAGCCACAGGATCAGCGGCAGGAACAGCATCAGCACGATGTAAAGCGGCAGCACGTCCATGTTCACGGGGCGGAAGCGCAGCAGCAGCGCCTGCACGATGGTGACGTCGGGCTGCTTGAGGAAGTCCATGATCCCCATTTCTTCAGAGTAGAGCGGGTTCTCGAACGAGGTCGCGACATAGGAGATCTCGGCGAGGAAGATCGTGAACAGGAAGACATGCGCGACATAGATCTGCCAGACCCGGCGCAGGATGCGCGCGGTCGCGATCACGAAGCCGCCCTCCAGCATCGCGCGGCCGTAGACGAAGGCGGCGGTGTAGCCGGAGATGAAGATGAAGATCTCGGTGGCGTCGGAGAAGCCGTAGTTGCGGATCGTCAGCCAGGTCAGGAGATTGGTCGGCAGGTGATCGATGAAGATCAGCCACAGCGCGAGCCCGCGGAACAAATCGAGCCGGAGCTCGCGCTCGCCGGTCGCCGGCAGCGAGATTGCGGGCGCCGCCGCCACGGCTTTCGCCTTGACCTCTGCATCGGCTTTGGCGTCGGCCACCGGCGAACCGGCTATGGGATCGGCAATCGAGCTCATCAAACACCGTGTCGGC
>NZ_JACMYP010000153.1 GCF_020889705.1 Bradyrhizobium altum
CGGCGATCTCCGCGATCGCGGAATCGAACGACGCCGGGCTGAGCGGCGGCGAGGGGCGGTAGACCTGGGCTGCGGCGCGCTCGACCGCTTCCGCCTGGCGCAGCCTTTCCTCCAGTTGCCGGTCCTGCATCTGCGGCTCCCGCTGCATCTGCGCTTCACGCATCGGCTGGGGTTGCGGCTCGCGCGCCGGCTGCGGTCGCGAAATCTGCGACAGCCGCGCATCGAGGCGCGAAATCGCGTCGTTCAGCTGCCGTGCGACGGCGGGCTGGCCGCGCGGCACTTCGGCGCGCACGGCTTCGGCGCGCGACATTGGTTTTGCAATCTGTTCGATCTGGCGGGTGATCGCGTCGAGCCGCTGATGGATATCGGCGACCTCGCGGCTTTCCCGGCTCGGCATCGGCTGCCGTTGCTCGGGCGCCATCCGCCAATCCGGCGGGCTCGGTTCGCCGACGGTGGAGTTGAGCCAGTCGTTCAGCGACATGCCGGCGCGGCGCGCAGCCGCCTCGGCCCTGTCGCGGACGGAGGGATCGATGCCGTCAACACTCCACGATACGCGCGAATTCATGATTCCGTCCGGTCCCGACTCCGGCGCTACACCCTGCGCCCGCAGCCTCCCCGCGCATTCCCGTTAAGAGACAATCGAATTCTGCGCTGGTCGTCTGCTTCAGCTGCTGACTTTTTCCCGTCACGGTAAATAACGGGTTAAGGAATGCGGCTGGCGGGCCTTAAAGTTAGGGAATCCGGGAACCTGTTGCGCCGGATCAGGACACGCCTATCGCTTTCCGGCAAAGCGGATTCCGCGTCGCGTGTCGGCACGCGCAAAACATGTCCTGAGATTTGTTTCTAGCCGTTGCCTTCGCGCTTGCCGTCGTCGAGCGGCAGCACATTGCCGCGACCGGACATCGCCGAGAGCGCGTCGAGCGCCTCCTCGCACCACTCCACCACGACACGCTCATGGCGCATCCCGATCCGAAGCCCGAGCATCTTGCCGACATCGGCCGGCGGTGCGGTGCCGTCGGGAAAGCGCTTGTTGAGCAGCCGCTCGTAGCGCTCGTAGCGGTCGCGGTGATGCTCCAGCCGCGCCATCAGATCGGTGCGCAGCGGCTCGATGTCGACGCAGTCGAGCGCATAGAGCCGGACCAGCAGGTCGTCCTTGATCGAGGGCGGAACGCTCGGCCGCGCCGCCCAGTGCTTCAGCGCCGCGCGGCCCTCGGCCGTCAGGGTGTAGACCAGCTTGTTCGGCTTGCCGGATTGCACCACCTCGCGGCCCTGGACATGGCCCTTGTCGCGCAGGCGGGAGAGCTCGCGGTAGATCTGCTGATGGTCGGCCTTCCAGAAGAAGCCGATCGAGGCGTCGAACGTCTTGGCGAGCTCATAGCCCGTCATCGGACGTTCCGTGAGGCATGCGAGGATTGCGTCACCGAGTGCCAACGCCCACCTCCATCTCAGTTCCCAAGAAGGCCATTCTGAAGTTCGCTTGACTTTATGCGCAACTGTGCATATGCGTCAATATGCATATGGTGATCGGCGTGCCGCCTTGTCGCGCGCGGCCGATGTTCATAAACCCCCGCCGCAGGAGACGTCCGAATGAGCAAGCCGGGCCTCGACAAGTGGTACGCCTACATGAAGTCCCACGACACCGCCGCTCTGTGGGATCTGCTGCATCCCGACGCGGTGTTCGAAAGTCCGGTCGTGCACACGCCGCAGCGTGGCCGCGACATCACCTTCAAATATCTGACCAGCGCCGCCAAGGTGCTCGGCGGCCCGACCTTCAAGTATCTCGGCGAGTGGCGCAACGACACCGGCGCGGTGCTCGAATTCGAGAACGAGATCGAAGGCATCAAGCTCAACGGCGTCGACATCATCACGTTCGACGGTGACGGCCGGATCACGCATTTCAAGGTGATGGTGCGCCCGCTCAAGGCGATCAACCTGCTGCATCGGATGATGGGCGAGGAGTTGATGAAGCAGAGCGGCGCAACGTCGCAATCACAGTCTCGCTAGGACCTGCCGCGGACCTCCCGAACCGGATAAGGTCCGCTTCAACAAACCCAAGGACAAGCTGCGCAGCATCGGTCGCGCGTGCGACCGCGAGCCAGCCGGGAGATCAGCATGCCGACCTACAAAGCCCCCGTCGAAGACGTCAGCTTCCTGTTGAACGACGTTTTCCAGATCGATCGCTACGGCAATCTTCCCGGCTTCACCGATGCGTCGGCCGATGTGCGCGAGGCGATCCTCGGCGAAGCCGCCAAGCTCAGCGAAGAGGTGCTGCAGCCGCTCAATCGCACAGGCGATCTCGAAGGCTGCAAGCGCAATGACGACGGCAGCGTCACCACGCCGAAGGGCTTCAAGGAAGCCTTCAAGCAGGTCGCCGAAGGCGGCTGGCTCGGCCTGTCGGCGCCGACTGAATTTGGCGGCCAGGGCCTGCCGGTGACGCTCTCGCAGGCGGTCAACGAATTCCAGATCTCCGCCAATATGGCGTTCTCGATGTATGGCGGGCTGACCATGGGGGCGACCGCAGCGCTCCTGGTGCACGGCACCCCCGAGCAGAAGAAGACCTATGTGCCGAAGATGGTTGCCGGCGAGTGGACCGGCACCATGAACCTGACCGAGCCGCAGTGCGGCACCGATCTCGGCCTGCTCCGCACCAAGGCGGTGCGCCAGGCCGACGGCAGCTTCAAGATCACGGGCACCAAGATCTTCATCTCCGCCGGCGAGCACGATCTTGCCGACAACATCATTCACCTGGTGCTGGCGCGCATCGAAGGCGCGCCGGCCGGCATCAAGGGCGTCTCGCTGTTCGTCGTTCCCAAGGTGCTGGTCAATGCCGACGGCTCGCTCGGCCAGCGCAACGGCGTCACCTGCGGCTCGATCGAGCACAAGATGGGCATCCACGGCAATTCCACCTGTGTGATGAACTACGACAACGCCACTGGCTGGCTGATCGGCGAAGAGAACAAGGGCATGCAGGGCATGTTCGTGATGATGAACGAAGCCCGCCTCGGCGTCGCCGTGCAGGGCCTCGCGCAATCCGAGGTCGCCTATCAGAACGCGGTCGCCTATGCGCGCGAACGCCTGCAGGGCCGCGCGCTGACCGGCGTCAAGGCCGCCGACAAGCCGGCCGATCCGATCATCGTGCATCCCGACGTGCGCCGCACGCTGCTCACCATCCGCGCCTTCAACGAGGCGGCGCGCGCCATGGTGGTGTGGACCGCGCTGAAGAGCGACGTTGCGCACCGCTCCAACGACCCGAAGGATCGCCAGGCCGCCGACGACCACATGGGCTTGATGACGCCGGTGCTGAAGGGCGTTCTGACCGACACCGGCTTCGCCAATACGGTCTCGGCGCAGCAGATGTTCGGCGGCCACGGCTATATCGCCGAGCATGGCATGGAGCAGTTCGTGCGCGATGCGCGCATCGCGATGATCTATGAGGGCGCCAACGGCATCCAGGCGCTCGACCTGGTCGGCCGCAAGCTGCCGCGCGACGGCGGCCGTGCCGCGATGGCGTTCTTCGGCGAGGTCACCGCCTTCGCCAAGGAGCATGGCGGCGACGAGGCGATGAAGCCGTTCATCACCCCGCTCTCCACAGCTCTCGGCCATCTGCAGCAGGCCACCGGCTGGCTGATGCAGAACGCGCTGACCAAGCCCGACAATGCCGGCGCCGCCGCGACCGATTTCATGAAGCTGTTCGGCCTCGTCGCACTCGGCTACATGTGGGCGAAGATGGCCAAGGTGGCGCAGGACAAGGCCGCCGCCGGCGCCACGCCCTACCTCAACACCAAGCTCGTGACCGGCCGCTTCTTCATGGAGCGGCTGCTGCCGGAGACCGCCGTGCATCTGGCCCGGATCCAGAGCGGCAGCGCCACCACGATGGAATTGGCCGCGGAAGCGTTCTGAAAATTACCGCTGCACCCCGTGCGGCGGCGCTTCCTTCCGTATATATTATGATCCTCATATCAAGGAGGGCGTCATGCCTGAGGCATACATCTACGATCACGTTCGTACCCCGCGCGGCCGCGGCAAGGCCGATGGCGCGCTCCACGAGGTCACCGCGCTGGCGCTCGCCACGGTGCCGCTGACGTCGCTCAAGGAGCGCAACAATCTGCCCGAGGACTCCGTCGACGACGTCGTGCTCGGCGTGGTCGATCCGGTCGGCGAGGCCGGTTCCGACATCGCCCGCTTTGCCGCGCTGAAGGCCGGCCTCGGCGAGAAGGTGCCGGGCGTGCAGATCAGCCGCTTCTGCGCCTCCGGTCTCGATGCCGTGAACTTCGCGGCGGCCCAGATCATGGCCGGCCAGCATGAGCTCGTGATCGGCGGCGGCGCCGAATCGATGAGCCGCGTCGGCATCGGCGCCTCCGGCGGCGCATGGCCGATGGATCCCTCGATGGCGGTGCCGGCCTATTTCATGCCGCAGGGCATCTCGGCCGATCTGATCGCGACCAAATACGGTTTTTCGCGCGACGACGTCGACGCCTATGCCGTGCAGAGTCAGCAGCGTGCGGCCAAGGCCTGGGATGAGGGCCGCTTCAGCAAGTCGCTGGTGCCGGTCAAGGACATCAACGGCCTGACCATCCTCGCCAAGGACGAGCACATGCGCCCGACCACGACGATGCAGTCGCTGGCGCAGCTGCAGCCGTCCTTCGCGGCGATGGCGGCGATGGCCGGCTTCGACGCGGTGGCGATCCAGTCGCACCCCGAGGTCGAGAAGGTCAATTACGTGCATCACGCCGGCAATTCCTCCGGCATCGTCGATGGCGCCGGCGCGGTGCTGCTCGGCAGCAAGGAGGCGGGCGCGAAACACGGCCTGAAGCCGCGTGCCAGGATCCGCGCCTTCGCCAATATCGGCTCGGAGCCCGCGATGATGCTGACCGGCCCGGTCGACGTCACCGAAAAGCTGTTCGAGCGTTCCGGCATGAAGAAGTCGGACATCGACCTGTTCGAGCTCAACGAGGCCTTCGCTTCGGTCGTGCTGCGCTACATCCAGGCCTTCGACATCGACAACGCCAAGATCAACGTCAATGGCGGCGCGATCGCGCTCGGCCATCCGCTCGGCGCGACCGGCGCGATGATCCTCGGCACCGTGCTCGACGAGCTCGAACGCACCAACAAGGAGACGGCGCTGGTGACGCTGTGCATCGGCGGCGGCATGGGCACCGCCACCATCATCGAGCGCGTGTAACGCTGCTGCGTAGGGTGGGTTAGCCGAAGGCGTAACCCACCATGTTACCGCGAGAGAGATGGTGGGTTACGCTTCGCTAACCCACCCTACGAGATCGAGACGCAACCGCCGCGCCTGAGATCGGCCGCCGGCACCGAGGGAGCAAAAGATGGCCTACAAGAATTTCAAGTTCGACGTCGACGCCGACGGCATTGCGCTCGTCACCTGGGATATCCCCGGCCGTTCGATGAACGTGTTCGACGAGATCTCGACGCAGGAGATCGGCGAGATCATCAAGCAGACGACCAGCGATGCCGCGATCAAGGGCGTCGTGATCACCTCGGCCAAGGAGGCGTTCTGCGCCGGCGCCGACCTCTCGATGCTCGAGGGCATGAACCGCAGCTACGCGCAGCTCTTCAAGGAGAAGGGCGAGGAAGCCGCGAACCAGATGCTGTTCGAGCAGAGCCGCCGAATGTCGCAGTCGTTCCGCGCGATCGAGACCTCGGGCAAGCCGTGGGTCGCCGCGATCAACGGCCTTGCGCTCGGCGGCGGTTTCGAGATCACGCTGGCCTGCCACTACCGTGTCGCGGCCGAGAACCCGAAGACCCGGCTCGGCCTGCCCGAGATCAAGGTCGGCCTGTTCCCCGGCGCCGGCGGCACCCAGCGCGTGCCGCGCCTGGTGTCGCCGCAGGACGCGATGCAATTGCTGCTCAAGGGCGAGGCGGTCAATCTGACCCGCGCCAAGGCGCTCAATCTGATTCACGCCGTCGTGCCCGCGGCCGATCTGATCAAGGCCGCGAAGGACTGGATCAAGGGTGGCGGCAAGGCGGTCGCACCGTGGGACGAGAAGAGCTTCAGGCTGCCCGGCGGCCCCGTCTTCTCCAAGATGGGCATGCAGATGTTCCCGGCCGGCAACGCGATCTATCGCCGCGAGACCTACGACAATTATCCGGCCGCGCGCGCCATCATGAGCTGCGTCTATGAAGGTCTGCAGTTGCCGATCGACGCCGCGCTGCGGGTCGAGTCGCGCTACTTCACGAAGGTCCTGCGCTCGAAGGAAGCGGCGGCGATGATCCGCTCGCTGTTCCTGTCGATGCAGGAACTGAACAAGGGCGCGCGCCGCCCGGCGGGCGTGCCGCCGACCAAGGTGAAGAAGCTCGCCGTCATCGGTGCCGGCTTCATGGGCGCCAGCGTCGGCTATGTCTCGGCGCAGGCCGGCATCGACGTCGTGCTGGTCGATCGCGACCAGGACAGCGCCGACAAGGGCAAGGGCCACGCCAAGACCGTGGTCGACGGCCTGGTCGCGAAGGGCCGGATGAAGCAGGAGGCGGGCGACGCCATCCTCGCGCGCATCTCGGCCACGGCGGACTACAACGCGATCTCGGACTGCGACCTCGTCATCGAGGCCGTGTTCGAGGACCGCAAGGTCAAGGCCGACACCTATGCCAAGGCGCAACCGCTATTGAAGTCGGGCGCGATCTTCGCCTCCAACACCTCGACCCTGCCGATCAATTCGCTGGCCGAGGAATTCAAGGACCAGGGCAAGTTTATCGGCATCCACTTCTTCTCGCCGGTGGAGAAGATGATGCTGGTCGAGATCATCCTGGGCAAGAACACCGGCGACGTCGCGCTGGCGACCGCGCTCGACTATGTCCGCGCCATCGGCAAGACGCCCATTGTGGTGAACGATTCCCGTGGCTTCTTCGCCAACCGCTGCGTGATGCGCTACATCTCCGAGGGCAATGAGATGCTGCTCGAAGGCGTGCCGCCGGCGATGATCGAGAACACCGCCAAGATGGCGGGCATGCCGGTCGGGCCGCTGTCGCTGCAGGACGAGGTCGCGCTCGATCTCGGCCTCAAGATCACCAAGGCGACCGAGGCCGATCTCGGCCCCAACGCGATCGACCAGGCGCAGAAGAAGCTGATGGTCGAGATGGTCGAGAAGCAGGGCCGCTTCGGCCGCAAGAATGGCAAGGGCTTCTACGACTATCCGGAGAAGGGCAAGGGACAGAAGAGCCTGTGGCCGGGGCTCGCCAATCTGCAGCCGAAGCAGCTCGATCCCGACACGCTCAGCGTCGAGGAATTGAAGCAGCGCTTCCTGGTGGTGCAGGCGGTGGAAGCCGCGCGCACGGTCGAGGATCACGTCATCACCGACGTGCGCGAGGCGGACGTCGGCTCGATCCTCGGCTTCGGCTTCGCGCCGTTCACCGGCGGTGCGCTGTCCTACATCGACTTCATGGGCACCAAGAATTTCGTCGCGCTCTGCCACGCCTTCGAGAAGAAATACGGTTCGCGCTTCACGCCGCCGAAGCTGCTCGAGGAGATGGCGGCCAAGGGCGAGACCTTCTACGGCCGTTTCCCGCCGAAGAAGCAGGCGGCGTAAGCGCCGTTACGTTTTGAGCCAACTCGCGCAGGATCAAGCCGGTCATCGATCCGACTTGATCCTGTTGCGTGACGGTCGCGCAGGTCAAAGTCCCGCCACGCTTGCTCCCCACTGGCACCATGCTGCTGGCATCACTCTTGCTGGTCGATCGCCAAGACGATCACCAAAGATGACGATCAGGGTTGGGGTGTCCTGCAATGCGTTCTGTGCTCAAGGAAGGTGCCGCTGAGGTCACGGGCAAGCATTCCGTCTCGCTCTCACCGCCGCGACGAGGGAATCCGCTGCGCTTGCGGGGCAAAGGTCCTTCCTGGTTCGGCCTGGTGCTATTCTTTCTGGCCGTGGACCTTGTGCTCGCGGCGGCCGCGTGGAATGCCGTCGACTTCTTCCGCCATTGAACCGTCATGGTCCGGCGAGAGCACCGCGCCGGTGAGATAGGCGATCTGGTTGAATGCGAGGCAGGCGACGACGATCGGGGCGCCGGTGGCAAAGGCATAGCCGTCGGATTGGAGCACGATTGCCGCGAGCACCGCGATCAGCGGCGACACCAGCATCAAGGTCCAAACCCGAAAGTACAAACTGGTTGCCAGCCCGACGAGCGTACTGGTCAACAAAAGCGTAAAGGCGATCGTCACATTTTTAGACCAGTTGGAGCGGAGGGCGCGCCGCAGGTCATAGTCGGTCAGTCGGATCGCTCGAACAAGGACAAGAACGCCCTCAGCCGGAAGTACACCGACTTAGTCTTAATCGGTACAATGCGGATCAAATTCGATTTGTTCCAGCGCGTGCCAAAAGTTTGCACCGCTCATTTCTCCCTGACGGCGCGGTGCACCTGGTCGGCCAGCGGCTTCATCAGATAGGACAGCACCGTTCGCTCGCTGGTCGGGATGAAGACCTCGACCGGCATGCCCGGCAGCGGATGCGCGGTCGCGAGCTTGTTTCAGCTCCGGCGGCGGAATCGCAATGCGTACAAGGAAGTAGGTCGGAGCCGTCTTGTCGTCGCGCGAGACGTCGGCGCCGATCCGGCTGACCTCGCCCTCGATTTCGGGCGTGGTGCGCTGGTTGAAATTGGTGAAGCGCAGCACCGCTGATGCGCCAGCTTGACCTGATCGATATCTTGCGGCGCAACATGCGCGATTGATGCGGTGAGCTGGCCGTGTTCGCCGAGGCAGCCGCGGAATCCCGTTGCAGCGCGCTGAGGCGCGACAGCGAGACCAGGCGTTGCTCCCAGAGTTGCACGCCGGTCAGTTCGTTGGCGATCTGAAAATTGCAGGGAAAGGGCGAGACCGGCCGGAGATCCGCGTGCTGCACGGTGATGCTTGCCGCGACCTCTTAGGTCGCGCGCAGAAAAAAAGGGCCGGATCCTGATCCGGCCCTTTCACGTCTGATGAAACTGGCGCGAAAGCTCAGGCCGCCTTCAGCAGGCCTTCCTTCTTCAGCGCTTCCTGCACCTTCGGGCGCGCCGCGACGCGGGCCTTGTAGGCCATCACATTCGGCAGACCGGAGAGATCGAAACCGAGCCGATCGGTGGCCCACATGATCATCGTGAATAGATAGCCGTCGGCGACCGTGAACTGGTTGCCCATGAGATAGTCGCGTCCGGCGAGCTGGCTCTCGACATATTTGAACTTGCCCATGGCGCGGTCCTTGAAGAAGGCCTTGGCGTCATCGGCGAGCACCGGCGAGAACATCGGGCCGAGGTTCTTGTGCAGCTCGGTCGTGATGTAGTTCAGCCATTCGAGCAGCTTGTAGCGCTCGTTGGAGTCCCGCGCCGGTGCCAGCTTCCTGTCGGCGACCCTGTCGGCGATCATCTGGATGATGATCGGCCCTTCGGTGACCAATTCGCCGGTATCCAGCGCCAGCGCGGGCACCTGGCCCTTGGGGTTCACTTGCAGGAAATCGTCGCCGTTTTCGAGCTTCTTGGCGCGCAGATCGACCTTGACCAGGTCGTAGGGCAGGCCGGCCTCGAGCAGGGCGATGTGGGGGGAGAGGGAGCAGGCACCGGGGGAGTAATAAAGCTTCATGGGGGTATTCCTTCCCTTGTTCTTGGCGTCCGGAGAGGGATTGCCTACATGCACCTGCATGAAATAGTCAAGATTGATGCAGATGCATTCAGTGCGGTACAGTGGGTTCCGGGACCTTATGGGCTAGACGATGAAACGCAAGCTATCGAGCGAGGCGACGGCCGCCTGGATCCGCCTGATGCGGGTGCCGAGCCGGGTGCTGGACTGCGTCGAGCAGGATTTGAAGAAGGCCGGCTTTCCGCCGCTCGCCTGGTATGACGCCCTGCTCGAGCTGTCGCGCGCGCCGTCGGGCGAGCTGCGCCCGGTCGAGCTTGAGCGGCAGATGCTGATCCCGCAATATTCGACCTCGCGGCTGATCGACAAGCTGGTCGATGAGGGCCTTGCCGCCCGGCGCGAATGCAAGATCGACAAGCGCGGCCAGTTCGTCGAGATCACCGAGGCCGGTCGCGAGCTCCAGAAGAAGATGTGGAGCGCCTATTCGGCCGCGATCGACAAGCATGTCGGCTCGAAATTGTCCGATGCCGACGCGGCCAGGCTGTGCGGTCTGCTCGACCGTCTGGGCTGCTCCTGCGGCGACGCCAAAGGTGACACCAAGGTCGATGCGAAGAGCGATACCAAGGCCGCGCCGGCGCGAGACGGCGTGCCTGCCCGATGATATTCCTGATCCCATCATCCGCAGCCGTTGTGGCTCGCGGATGTCCCTGCCACCGCGCGCCTTCGATCGAAGCGCCCTTGAGTTGGATTTTCTATGGCGCGTGACCAGATCGACATGACGCCGCTGCAATCGCGCGACGAACTCGTGGCGTGGATTGAAGCCGGCGTGAAGCCCGAGTCCGAATTCCGGATCGGTACCGAGCACGAGAAGACCCCGTTCACGCTCGAGGGCCATCACCCCGTGCCCTATGAAGGCGCGAAGGGCATCGGCGCGCTGCTCGAGGGCATGAAGCTCTTGCTCGGCTGGGAGCCGATCATGGAGCGTGGCAACATCATCGGGCTCTATGACGTCACCGGCGGCGGCGCGATTTCGCTCGAGCCGGGCGGGCAGTTCGAATTGTCGGGCGCGCCGGTCGAGACGGTGCATCAGACCCAATCGGAGCTGATGGCGCATCTGGCGCAGGTGCGGGAGATCGCAACCCCGCTCGGCATCGGCTTCCTCGGCCTCGGCATGACGCCGTCCTGGTCGCGGGCGCAGATCCCGGCGATGCCCAAGGGCCGCTACAAGATCATGAGAAATTACATGCCGAAGGTCGGCAAATACGGCCTCGACATGATGTTCCGGACCTGCACGGTGCAGACCAATCTCGACTTCTCCTCCGAAGCCGACATGGTGAAGAAGCTGCGGGTGTCGCTGGCGTTGCAGCCGATCGCGACCGCCTTGTTCGCCAACTCGCCCTTCACCGAAGGCAAGCCCAATGGCTTCCTGTCGTTCCGCTCCGAGATCTGGCGCGACACCGACAATGCTAGAAGCGGCATGATTCCGTTCGCGTTCGAGGACGGCATGGGCTTCGAGCGCTATGTCGATTACGCGCTCGACGTGCCCATGTATTTCGTCAAGCGCGGCGAGGAATATATCGACGTCTCCGGCTCGTCGTTCCGCGATTTCTTCGCCGGCAAGAATGCCGCCATCCCCGGCGAGCGTCCGACCCTGTCGGACTGGGCCAATCACCTGTCGACGATCTTCCCCGAGGTGCGGCTGAAGCGTTACCTCGAAATGCGCGGCGCCGACGGCGTGCCGTGGGGCCGGCTGCCGGCGCTGCCGGCGTTCTGGGTCGGGCTGCTCTACGACAATGACAGCCTCGATGCCGCCTGGGACATCGTCCGGCACTGGACCGCGCCGGAGCGGCAGGCGCTGCGCGACGACGTGCCGCGCTTCGGCTTCAAGGCGCGGATCAAGGACCGCTATCTGTTCGAGATCGCCAAGGAGTGCCTGATCCTGTCGCATGCCGGATTGCGGCGGCGCGGCCGGATCGATCATCTCGGACGCGATGAGAGCCGCTTCCTCGAACCGCTCGAGCGCATCATCGAGACCGGCCGTTCGCCGGCGGAGGAGATGCTGGAGAAGTTCAACGGCCCGTGGAAGGGCTCGGTGGAACCGGCCTATCAGGAGTACGCCTTCTAGTCCCCGCTCAGCCTGAATTCGGGTCCGGAACGCGCGCGGACGGCGGTGGTGTCGCACCCGCCGTTCATCAGCCATACAGGTTCATGGCGTTCAAATGACGCCCCGCGGAGTGCGCGGGGCTGTGCGAATTTGAAAGCAATCTCATGGGGATAGGTCGCCTCTTTAGGGCGTGGATGATGATGTTCGCGGTTTTTGCGGCCGCTTTCGTCGCACGCCCGGCATTGGCGCAGACCAATTTCGACCGTCCCGGCGGCGACTACCTGAATGCGCCGGTGACATCAGGCGATCCCGCCGATTGCGCGCTCACCTGCGAGCGTGACCGCCGCTGCCGCGCCTGGAGCTTCAACTATCCGACCGACGCCAACAATGGCGCGGTGTGCTGGCTGAAGAACAGCGTGCCGGCGCGGGTGCAGGACGTCTGCTGCGTCTCCGGGGTGCGTGGCGCGGGCGTGGTCGAACCGCGCAACGGCGCCATCGAAACCTCGATCGACCGGCTCGGCGGCGACTACAAGAATTTCGAACTGAAGAGCAGCGACGGCGACGAGGCCTGCCAGGCCGCCTGCACCGCCGACAACAAGTGCCGCGCCTGGACCTACGCCCGGCCCGGCTATGCCGGCCGCGACGCGCATTGCTTCCTGAAGAAAGAGATCAAGCCGCCGCGCCGCAAGGCGGGGTTCACGTCAGGCGTGGTGCGCTAGCGCCACCGCGCGTTGTCGGTGCGTAACGTGATCCGGGAAAAGGCGACGCCCTGGCAGGCGCTCGGGCTGTCGGATGCGTCGCTGGGTGTTGACCGGCCTCTGGATGCGATGATCGCCCATCCGATCCGCATCAACCGGCCGCCCTCAGGTTACCCCGGCCGCGCGCTGAATTGGCATGGTCAACGCGGCCTCCGGAAAGCGAAGGCAAGCGGTCGTTCCCTGTCCACGGTTCGACGCAATGACGAGCTCACCCCCATGCGAGGCCATGATCTCCTGTACGATCGACAGGCCGAGGCCGGCGCTGTTCCTGGCCGTGCCGCCGGTCTGGAATGGCTCGATCAGCTTGCGCTCCGAGCCCGGAGCGAGTCCGGCGCCGTCGTCGCTGATCGATACGCGGCCGCGGCTCAGGCTCGCCCTGATGCATCGGGCGCCCCGGGCGTGAATCAGGGCGTTGCCGACCAGGTTGGCCAGCGCGCTCCTGATAGCAGCTTCGACGCCCTGCACCATGGTGGCCGGTTCGTCGCTGTGTTCCAGCGAGAGTTCGATCCCGGCATCCAAAGCCGACGGGCTGAAATCGGCCAGCACGTCGCGCGTCACGGTCGCAAGGTCGATCGGCCGCTTTTCGAGCGTCCCGTTTTGCAGCCGCGCCAGGTCCAGCATGGCCGAAACAAGCGATGTCAGCCGGCGGACATCGTGAATCAGCTCCACCCGCAAGGCGGGATCGGCCACGTCCTCGACCCTGGCGCGCAACAACGTCAGGGGGGTGCGGAGCTGATGGGCGGCATTGCCCAGGAACCGGCGCTGCATCCGGATGTAGGCGTGGATTTCATCAAACGCGCGGTTCAGCGCCGTGGCCAGCGGCTTCAGCTCTGCGGGCACCCGATCGAGCGAAATCGATCCCTGCGGCGCGGCCGGATCGATCGCGAGCGCAAGCTTCGTCACCCGTTCGATGCTGCGCGCCACGAAGCGCGCGGCAAGGAACACGCCGATCGCCACGATCAATACGTACCCCGCCGCGTAGAGGGAAATCTCGATCAGATTTTTCAGGATGAACCACATCGCGATCTGGTCAGGACGGACGTGGGCGTTTCCGATCATCATCACGAGTTCGGGGACGTGGCCGCTGTGCATCACCGCCATGCAGAACGAGCTATTCTGGTCGAGCGACTTGAGCATGGAAAGACCGCTCGGTCCGATAAAGGGCAGCGAAACCGGAAGCTGTGGCCTGCGCTCGCGCCCGAATTCGCTTGTCATATCGCCGTAAGCCACGACGTACCACAGTTCCGGGCTTTGGGATTTCAGCTCTTCCAATCGGGCGGTGGGGCGGACTGTGAGCCTGTCGCCGGGATTGACCTCGGTGGCGCGACCAAGAACGTAGGCGGCCGCAAAGCAGGCGCTGCGTTCGGGCTCCTTCGCGATGAACAGCCAGAACACGAGGCCGAGCGCGGCGAAGAAAATCACGGCGGCGGCCATCCCGAGCGAGAGCGTCAATGTCCGTGCGATCGACGTCATCGGATATTTGCCATCCTGAGAATGTAGCCGATGCCGCGCATGCTGCGGATCTCGACGTTGCTGCCAAGCTCGGACAGCTTCTTGCGAAGCCGAGACACCTGCGCCTCGAGCGTGTTGGATTCGATCTCGTCGTCGAATCCGTAGATGGCCTCGATCAGCGCCTCGCGGGCGATGACGCGGTCGCGTCGCATCAAGAGCGCCTCGAGGATCAAGGCCTCGCGGCGCCGGAGCAGGACCTTGTGGCCGGCGACGGTCGCCTCGTTGGTGCCGATCTTCAGTTCGACATTGCCGAACGAAAGCATTGACGACACGAATGCGCGGGGCCGCCGCAGCACGGCCCGTGCTCTTGCGATGAACTCCTGCGGCTCGAAGGGCTTGCCCAGATAGTCGTCGGCGCCGCCATTCAGCCCGTCGATCACGTCTTCCTTGGCGTCCCTGGCGGTCAGCATGATGATGGCCGGCCTGTCCGGCTGTCGGCTCAGCGTCGTGACGATATTGAGCGCATCGCCATCGGGCAGCATTCGGTCGACGATCGCCAGATCGTAGTTGAAACTGCTGAGCGCATGCCTCGCATCCGTCACGGACTCGACGATGTCGATAACGCCGCCGAGCTGTCCGAGCAGCCGGTCGAGATAGGCGGCGATTTGCGGTTCGTCTTCGATCACGAGAAAGCGCACAGACCTTCCCTCGCATGGTCGGCCGATGATCTTGCAGACGATTGTGTCGGCATCGCGCCAGCGATGGTTCAGCGCTCGCAGCACTTATCGACAGTCCGCTTTGACGAGACAAGCCACGAATCTTTGCGCGCTTTGCGCGCGCTCGCGGCGCGGCAATCTTCGGGCAATGTTCACAGGCCACCTACCCGCGACCATGCAGCAACCCTTCCCACAAGGCCCAGGTCAGAGGTTTTGAGCATTCCGCCATGCGAGAGTTCTCCTGTTCTTGCGCGGCGAAGGCCGCGCGTCGTGCCGTCGTTGCTGCTCTTCCTGCCGCATTCGGCGTTGTCGCGGCCTTTCCCGGTCAGGCTGCCGCGCAAACCGCGTTCACGTTGCCGGCTCCGCCTTTTTCAGTCCCTTTCCTGCCCTCGGTCTCGGGCAACTGGACTGTGATGATTGGCGCGAGCGGGGCGTCCAGACCGGACTTCGAGGGTACAAACCACAGCAAGTTCGCCCCGGTCCCGATTTTCGCGATCCGTCGCCCCGGCACCGTCGACCAGTTTCGCAGCCCGCGCGACAACGCGAGCATCGCGATCGTCGACTTCGGTGATTTTCGGGCCGGCCCCGTCGGCAAGTTCGTGACGTCGCGAAAAGCGAGCAGGTATTCCGAGCTCAACGGTCTTGCTGACGTCAGCGCGGCCTTCGAGCTCGGCGGATTCGTCGAATACTTTCCGGTCGACTGGTTTCGTGTGCGCAACGAGACGCGCCAGGGCCTTGGCGGGCACCACGGCATCGTTTCCGACTTCTCGGCGGACTTCATCGTGCCGGTGTTTGGCGGCTTCACCGTTTCCGCCGGACCGCGCTTCACCGTGGAGACCGCGAAGGCGGTCTCGCCCTATTTCAGCATCGATACCGTGCATGCGATGGCGACCGGGCTGCCGGTCTTTGACGCCAAAGGCGGGGCGCATTCGGCCGGTGTCGGCGCGCAGCTGTCGTATCGGATCAATCCGAAATGGGAAGTTCATTCCTATGTCGAATATGATCGACTGCTCGGCGACGCCTCGAAGAGCCCGATCGTGACGGTCCGCGGCTCGGCAAATCAGACCACGTTCGGCGTCGGCGCCTCCTATTCATTCGACGTCAAGGTTCGATGAGAGCCCATGCGGCGCAGCGGTCGATGTGCGAGCTTCACGGCGGTCGTTCTTGTCGCCGCAAATGTGGCCGGGTGCGCGACGTTTGCGACCAGCGAGAGCAAGCTGCAGGCGGTCAAGACCGTCGGCATCATTTCGGCGGTCGGCGATCAAGTGACCGTCGCCAAGGGAGGGCTCACGGGCCTGGACAATGGCAGCAAAAGCTTCCCGATCGAGCCGTGGGGGCTTGATGATCTGATCGTCCAGCAAGCGACGGCGGCGCTGGGCGGCCGCTTTCAGGTGCAGCCGGTCACCTACAGCCGTCCCGCCTTTGCCACTATCAAGGATTCCGCGTTCACGCCCGCCAACCTTGTTCGCGGCGATCCGTTCAAGCAGCTGGTTCGGACCGAGGTGTCTCCGCAAGGGCTCGATGCGTATATCGTCATCACCAAGGCGCAGGCGGTCTACGGTGGCGGCCACCGAAAGGTCGAAGGCGTCGGCTTCATCACCTACCGCACGGTGACGGAATCCTACAGTCAGATCTTTGCGCTCTACGAAATCAGAGTGATCGACGGCAAGACGTTTGACGTCATCGACAAGAAGGCGGCCCAGCCGCTGGGCAATGCGGGGAATGTCCCGCTCGCCGGTCCGAGCCGGCCGGTCGACGGGAATTTTCCGATCAGCTCGGGCGATGGCAACGATGAGGGCCTGCACCGGGCGATCGTCGACCTCATTACGCGCAGCCTGCCGACGACGTTGGGCGACATGCATCTCGCGGCTGTCCGCTGATACCAATCAACAAGCTGGGAGAACTCCTTTGGAGACGTCGATGTTTGACCGGTATTGGTTCCTGCTGGCCGTCTTGCTTGGCGTTGCCGTGATTTTCCTGGTGAATCTGAGCTTGATCATCTACGCCTAGATCAGGCACGCTGCATCGCAAGAGCCGTGCGGGTGAGATCGGCCGTGGATTCCGCTGCTTGTTTGTGCCGGCAAGCTCCAGGCCCGGCCCGGCTACGCCGGCCGCGACGCGCATTGCTTCCTGAAGAAGGAGATCAGGCCGCCGCGCCGCAAGGCGGGATTCACGTCAGGCGTGGTGCGCTAGGGGCCGCACACACATCCGTCGTCCCTGCGAAAGCAGGGACCCATAACCACCGATAGTTACTGTGGTATGGCGCTGGAACGACGAGTCCCTTCATCAACGAAGGCCGCGCAGTATGGGTCCCTGCTTTCGCAGGGACGACAGGCTACTCCGCTGCCAGCACCGTGACCTCCGGCCACAACGCCTTCCACCGCGCGGCCTTCTTCGTATAGTTCGCCGCGGAAAAATTCGCGGTGAGGTTCGGCCGCACGACCATGCAGGCGACATCGTCGAAACCGTTCGGCGCATAGACGTCGTAACCATCGGTGCTGCGGCGGATGCCGATCTGCGTGGTCGCGGTGAGGAAGCGATCGATGCCGTCGGTTGAGCGCGACAGTGCGGGGTAGGGCAGGCCGTGCTTGTCGGGATACCAGAGATGGACGCGGGCCTGGTTGCGCGCCTCGATCGCAATCCCGAGATGGCCGAGCCGTGCCTTCAGCGCGCGGATCACAGCGTCCTCGGCCTCCCACGACATATCCGGATCGAAATAGAAGATGTCGTAGTCGCTGATGCCGTGATCGATCGGCCGGCCAGTCAGAGCATTCCACACGGTCTGCACCAGGCAGCCGGACACCAGCCAGGCGTCGGGGAGGGCAACGCGGTGCAGCTCGTCTGTGATCGCTTGATTGGCCGGGTTGCGCAGCGCGGCTGTGAGGAATTCGTCAGAGTTCATCGGGATACCGTAGGGTGGGTTAGCCCAGCGTAACCCACCATCGCTCGCGCCGCGAACGGCGCCTTCCGCCTTCCGCCTTCGCTCGTCGTGCCACGGCGGACATCGTCGGCTAACCCGCCCTACGATCCTGTGCGTCGTAATCCTTGACCGCTTTCTTCGATGCCAGCGTGCGCCAGTGCCGGCGCAGCAACGGCTCGACGGTCGTGCGCTTGGCCTTCGACAGGCGGATCAGCACGATCGGATAGTCGCGGTAGTGATCGGTGAAGTAGAACACCGTCGGCTGGCTCTCGACCAGCATGTCACGCTCGTCCGGCGGCACGCCGGGCATCACCAGGCTGTCGCCGCCCTCCTTGAGCCGCACCAGCAACTTCTTGCGCACCTTCAGCGCCGGTGTGCCGTAGGAAGAGCCGTCCTCGATCTCCGGCCACGCCAGCACCAGGGTCCTGACGTCGTCGAAGGTCACGTTGGCGAGCTCACTGCACCGAGGTGAAGAAGCGTGCGAGGCGGAAGCCGGAGAGCCAGGTCCAGACCGGCTGGCTGCGGATGCCCATGTCCCAGGAGCCGACCACCGCATCGGCGCGGCCGATCAGATTGTCGATCGGCAACAGGCCGACACCACCGTCACGCACCGGCACGCGGCTGTCGGCGGAATTGTCCCGGTTGTCGCCGAGCACGAACAGGTTGCCGGGCGGCACCGTCACCTCGGCCGTGTTGTCGAGCCTTCCATTGTCGCGGATCTTGAAGATCGCGTGGCTGACGCCGTTCGGCAGCGTCTCGACATAGCGGTAGGCGTCCTCGCCGCCGCCGCGATCGTCCTCGGCAAAGCCGGTGCCGTCGGGCTTCAGGGCGGCCGGATGATCGTTGATGAAGAGCTGACCCTGCCGCATCTGGATGCGATCGCCGGGCAGCCCGACCACGCGCTTGACCCAGGCCTGCGAGCGGTCGCCCGGCCAGCGGAACACGACGACGTCGCCGCGCTTCGGCGTCTCGCCGAACACCCGGCCGGTCTCCGGCAGCGTGATCTGGATCGGCAGTGACGCCGCGCCGTAGCCATAGGGGAATTTCGAGGCGACCAGCGCGTCGCCGATCAGCAGCGTCGGCTCCATCGAGCCCGACGGCACGTAGAACGGCTCGGCGATCGCGCCCTTGGCGAGGAACACGACGGCCACGATCGCGGCGAGTTGCACGGCCTGTCCGCGCCAGCTGGTCGGCTTGGCCGCCACGACTTCGTTTCCGCTGCTCACTAGCCTGTTCCTCCGACCGTAATCCGTTCCATCCGCAGCGTCGGCTGGCCGACGCCGACCGGCACACCCTGGCCGTTCTTGCCGCAGGTGCCGATTCCCGTATCCAGCGCAAGATCGTTGCCGATCATGGTGATCCTGTGGAGATCGGTCGGTCCATTGCCGATCAGCATGGCGCCCTTCAGCGGCGCGCCGAGCTTGCCGTTCTCGATCTTGTAGGCCTCGGTGCACTGGAACACGTATTTACCCGAGGTGATGTCGACCTGGCCGCCGCCGAAATTGGCGGCATACATGCCGTTCTTCACCGAGGCGATGATCTCGGCCGGGTCGCGGTCGCCCGACAGCATGTAGGTGTTGGTCATGCGCGGCATCGGCACATGGGCATAGCTCTGCCGCCTTCCGTTGCCGGTCGGCTTCATGCCCATCAGCCGGGCGTTCTGGCGGTCCTGCATGTAGCCGACCAGGACGCCGTCCTCGATCAGCACGGTGCGGTTGGTCGGCGTGCCTTCGTCGTCGATCGACAGCGAGCCACGGCGCGACGCCATGGTGCCGTCATCGACCACGGTGACGCCCTTGGCTGCGACCTGCTGGCCCATCAGGCCGGCGAAAGCCGAGGTCTGCTTGCGGTTGAAGTCGCCCTCGAGCCCATGGCCGACGGCTTCATGCAGCATCACGCCGGGCCAACCGGCGCCGAGCACGACATCCATCTCGCCGGCGGGCGCCGGCACCGATTCGAGATTGACCAGCGCCTCGCGCAGCGCGCCGTCGGCGGCATCGCGCCAGGCCTTGGTCTCGATGAAGCGGGCATAGCCCTCGCGGCCGCCATAGCCCTTGCTGCCGCTCTCCTGCCTGTCGCCCTGGCCGGCGACCACGGAGATATTGACGCGCACCAGCGGGCGGATGTCGCGATAGCTCTCGCCGTCGGGCCGCAGGATTTCCACCACCTGCCAGGTCGCTGTGAGGCTGGCCGAGACCTGCCGCACCCGCGGGTCCTTGTCCCTGACATAGGCGTCGATCTCGCCGAGCAGCTTGACCTTGGCCTCAAACGCCGGGCCATCCAGCGGGTTCTCGTCGCCATAGAGTCTGACATTGGTGTGGGCCGGCGCCGCGGCGAAAGTCCCGGCATAGCCGCCGCGCACCGCCGCCACCGCGTCCGCTGCGCGGATCAGCGCCGGGATCGAGACGTCGGAGGAATGCGCATAGCCGACCGCGTCGTCCTTGACCGCACGCAGGCCGAATCCTTGCGAGGTGTCATAGGTCGCCTGTTTCAGCCGGCCATTGTCGAACACCAGCGCCTCGGTCTGCCCGAACTCCAGGAAAAGCTCGCCGTCGTCGGCGCCTTCAAGTCCGCGGGACACCTCGCGGCGGACGGCATCGCGGTCCAGATTGGCGCGGTCGAGCAGGGAGGTGGTGGCAGGATTGGTCATGGTCACTCCGACGCAGTGCGATTCCTTGGCGATTCCTTGTCATCCTTGCCTGAAGCGCAGCTGATTGCCAGTGCGGAACCCGCAGCAGGACTTTCGGGCGATTGAAGCAGAGACGAGCGGAAAACTCACCTTACAACCCGGAAACCTGTGCCGGTCCCGGTTCAGGCCTGGACGACGATCGGCAAAGATAGTGTTTGGGATGGCAAACCGGGAGTGCCTGCGGCTATGCGGTCGATCACGGCAGCCCCACGCGATTGTCACCTTGTCGTCATCACCCCGCGCGCCGATCGGCCTTCCGCGGCTGGCTTTCCGGCTCGTCGGCATCGCTCGATTGCGGTGCCGGCTTCGGCTGCGCGCCACCGGCGGCGCCCTGTGCAGAGGTCGGAAAACCATGCTCCTGCGCCCACCGGTACAGCTCGTCGAACACCGGTTTGAGCGCCTTGGCTGACGGCGTCATCTCGTACTCAACCCGCGGCGGCACCTCGGGATAAACCGTGCGCTTGACCAGGCCGTTGGCCTCGAGATCGCGCAGCTGGGTGGTCAGCATGTGCTGGGTCACGCCGGGGATCGCCTGCCGCAATTCGCCGAACCGGCGCTTGCGCTCGACCAGTTGCCAGAGGATGTCGCCCTTCCATTTCCCAGCCAGCACCGACAGCGCCCGATGAAATTGCGCCGACAGGTCGCCGTTGCACGGCTCGGACGCCGCCGGAGGCGCGGCCGGCTCAATAGTCAGTTTTTTCATACTACCTCACAAAAAGCATCCTACTTGTTCTTTTCATCTTACTCCCGAATTTAGTGCATCGAAAGCCGTGGGCCGGTCGTCGAATGGGCGGGTGGTCGCGCGGTCCGGTCGATTCGAACATTTAGGGAGTCATCCATGTCAGTTGCCGTTGCCGCAGCGCCGTCGCGCTGGAAATCCGTCACGCTGTGGGTCGTCACGGGATTGCTCGCGCTGGCCTTTGCCGCGGCGGGCACCGCCAAGCTCTACGGCGTGCCGATGCTGGTCGCGGAATTCGAGCATATCGGGCTCGGCCAGTGGTTCCGCTATTTCACCGGATCGCTGGAGCTGCTCGGCGCGATCCTGATCCTGGTGCCCCCGGTCGCAGCCTTCGGCGGCCTGCTGCTGAGCTGCATCATGGTCGGCGCCACCATCACGCATCTGTTCCTGATTGGCGGTTCGCCGGTGCCCGCCCTCGTGCTGCTGACGTTGAGCGCGATCGTCGCCTACGCCAAACGCAGCCAATTCGGTTTGCTCGCGAGCTTGCCGTGAGCTGACCGCGATGCGCGTCTCTCGCCGCATCCTGACGCTGGCCGCGGGGCTCGCGCTGGCCTTCGCGGTGCCATTCGCCGGGACATTGCTGCTCACCGGTTCGGTCGCGGCGGTCTCCAAACCGGAGCCGAAGAAACCCGAGCCGCGCGTGCACCATGTGGTGCTGCCGATCAACAGCGACGACCCGACCACGATGCGGGCGCTGATCTCGACCGCGCTCAACCTCCCGAAATATTATCGGGAGCGCAACGAGCCGTTCGAGATCGAGGTCGTCGCCTACAATGCCGGCGTTCACATGCTGCGCGCCGATACCTCGCCGGTGAAGGACCTGTTGCGGGTGGTGCGGGGGCTCACGCCGGACATCCGTTTCGTGGTCTGCGAAGCCACCAAGCTCGGCATGGAGCGCGCCGAGGGACATCCGCTGGTCCTGCTCGACAATGTCGATCTCGTGCCGAACGGACCCGGACGCATCATCGAATTGCAGGAAGCCGGCTGGTCCTACATCCGGTCCTGAGCGACGTGGCCATCAACGCAAGCGGAGAAACCGACATGACTTCTGTTCGCGTGCCCACCCGCCGCTCCGTCGTCGCCGGCATGATCGGCGCCGGCGTTTCGCTCGCGATGCCGGCAGCAGGGGGCGCGCGCAGCG
>NZ_JACMYP010000154.1 GCF_020889705.1 Bradyrhizobium altum
CGCGGCCCTGCCAATAGCCGGCACGCGCCAGCGCGGTCGGGTTGGCGCTGCCGACGCCGATCCGCGCGAAATGCTGGGCGGCCAGGGCGGGATCGTTGAGGAAGCGCAGCGCGATCCAGCCCGAGGTGAATTCCTGCTCGGTCTTGTAGATGTCGCGGGCGGGCAGCGCCGCGTCGCGCGCGATCAGATAGGCGGTGCGAAACTCGTTGACGTCGATCATCTTGCGCGCCAGCAGGCGGCGCTCGACCCACCATTCGTCGACGTTGAAGAGCCGCGCGGCGTCCTTCGGCGCGCTCAGCATCAGCTGCGCGGCTTCGGTGAACTTCTCCTCGCGGCGGAGCAGCTGGATCTTGGCGAACAGATAGCCGGTGTCGCCGGAGAGTTCGCGCGGCACCTCTTCGAGCAGCGCGCGCAGGTTCGAGCCCTTGCGGTTGGCCGCGATGCGCGCCTTGGCGAGCGCCAGATAGCCGGAGCCGAGACGCCTGGCCGCGCGGATGCCGGCGGCCTCGTTGTCGGTGCCGTAGAGCATGGTGTCCATGCGCGCCTTGTGGTCGCCGGCGGTCAGGAACGAGCCGAACAGATCGAGCGCGGTGGTCTCGGTGTCCTCGCTCATCGGGTCGTTGCGCCAGGCTTCGCGCACCAGGCGCTCGGCATTGCCGCGGTCGCCGCGTCCGATCATCACCTTGGCGAGCGCGAGCCGGCCCTTGGCCGAGACCGGCGATTCATTCTGGAACCAGGCCCACACCGCGGAATCGTCGCGATGGTCGTCCCATAGCGATGCCTCGATGCGGCGGCGCAGGAAGGTCTGCGAGGGCCAACTTGGATTGGCGTCAAGGAAGGCGCGGTAGCGCTCGACCGAGGCGCCATTGTCCTCGCTGCGCAGGATCAGCCATTCGGCAAGCTTGCGCGCCACCGGATCGGAGATCGAAGCCTCGGCCTCGGTGGCGTCCGCCGGCTTGCGCTTGCGCAACAGCTCGACGACGCTCGCGAGCGCTTCCTTGTCGGATTGCGACGTCGACGATGTCGCGGCCACGGCCGCGGGCAGCACCGGCTTGCGCGCGATCGGCGCGGCATGCTGGCGGGTCGCCGGAACCAGCGCGGGGGCGGCGGCACGGATGGGCGCCGGCTTGTTCGGCAGACTTCCTGTCGCAGCCGGAGCAGCGGGCTTCGACGCAGTGGTCTTTGCCGCAGTGGGCTTCGTCGTAGTGGGCTTCGTCGTAGTGGTCTTGGACGTGCTGCTCTTTGACGCGGCGGCCTTCGAAGCGTCGGTCTTGGAAGGTGCGGCCCTGGCGTCGTCGGTCTTCGCCGCGCCGGACTTCGAAGAGGTCGTCTTGGCGGCCTCCGTCTTGGCAGCGCTGGTCTTGGTGTCGCCGTTCTTGGCGGCGGCTGGCTTTGAAGAGTGTGCCTTCGAGATGCCGGGCTTGGAAGCGTCGGTCTTGGAAGCGCCCTTGGAAGCCGCATTCTTCGGGTCAGCTGTCTTGGAAGCCGAATCCTGGGCAGCCGGCTTCGCGGCTGGAACATCCTCGGCGGCCCATGCATCGGCCGTGATGGCGGCAAGGCCAACAACGAGCGCAAGGCTCGTCGCCAGCGCCGTCGATCGCAATGTACCTGCGCGGGCGGAACGGATCACAGAAGTCCTCTGCGGCCCCGAATCATCTGGTCGGTTGGGCCATGGGTTCTTATTTGATTGAAAACGTAGACAAAATACTAAGAAGCCTGCCGGTGCGGCTGTTTGCGCCAGCACAACGGCAAAATCGCGGCTGGAACCGGCTGGGAATAGGTTCGGTACGGCCCTTTCGCCTGCCGGTCAGACCCGATATGAATTGCCTTTCATGGCGTTTCGCATCAACCGGGTGCCGGTTGCACGGACGTGAAGCACGACAATAACAAGGGTCCGTCGACCTAGCCTTTAGCCTGAAGCGTTTGGAGGAAGTCCATGGCAGCCAAGACAAAATTCCGGGGATCATTCACTGCCTTGGTGACGCCCTTCAAAAACGGCGCGGTGGATGAGGCGGCATTCCGCAGCCTCGTGAACTGGCAGATCGCCGAGGGTACGCACGGCCTGGTGCCGGTCGGCACCACAGGCGAGAGCCCGACGCTGAGCCATGACGAGCACAAGCGCGTGGTCGAGTGGTGCATCGAGGAGGCCAAGGGCCGGGTGCCCGTGATCGCCGGCGCCGGCTCGAATTCGACCAAGGAGGCGATCGAGCTCGCCGAGCACGCGGAGAAGGCCGGCGCCAATGCGGTGCTGGTGGTGACGCCGTACTACAACAAGCCGACCCAGGAAGGGATGTACCAGCACTTCAAGGCGATCAACGATGCGATCGGCATTCCGATCATCATCTACAATATCCCGCCGCGCTCGGTGATCGACATGTCGGTGGACACCATGGCGCGGCTGTTCGAGCTGAAGAACATCGCCGGCGTCAAGGACGCGACCGCGAGCATGGTGCGGGTGTCGCAGCAGCGCGCTGCGATGGGCGAGGACTTCAATCAACTGTCGGGCGAGGACGCGACCATCATCGGCTACATGGCGCATGGCGGCCACGGCTGCATCTCGGTGACATCGAACGTCGCGCCGCGGCTGTGCTCGGAGTTTCAGACCGCTTGGCAGAAGGGCGATGTCACCACCGCGCTGAATATCCACGACAAGCTGATGCCGCTGCACACCAACCTGTTCATCGAGAGCAATCCGGCGCCGGTGAAGTATGCGATGTCGCTGCTCGGCAAGCTGGACGAGAAGCTGCGCCTGCCGATGGTGCCGGTTTCTGAATCGACCCGCCAGGCCGTCCGCAGCGCCATGGTGCATGCCGGCCTGATCAACTGAGCCAGGCCGGTACCGCCGTGAACAATGCCGTGCGCAATGTCGAAGAGAAGGGGATGGGCATGCTGAAGGAATTCCGCGAATTCGCCATGAAGGGCAATGTCGTCGACCTCGCCGTCGGCGTCATCATCGGCGCAGCCTTCGGCGCGATCGTCACCTCGCTGGTCGGCGACATCATCATGCCGATCATCGGCGCGATCACGGGCGGACTCGATTTCTCCAACTATTTCACCGGGCTTTCCAAGGCCGTCACGGCGACCAACCTGGCCGACGCCAAGAAGCAGGGCGCGGTGCTGGCTTGGGGCAACTTCCTGACGCTGACGCTGAACTTCCTGATCATCGCCTTCGTGCTGTTCATGGTCATTCGCGCCATGAACCAGTTCAAGCGCAAGGATGAGGCCAAGTCCGCCGAGCCGCCGAAGCCGTCCGACGAGGTCGTGCTGCTGACGGAAATCCGCGACCTCCTCAAGAAGGGCTAACGTGGCCGACAAGAACGAACGTCCGATCAAGGTTGTAGCTGAAAACCGAAAGGCCCGCTTCAACTATGCCATCGAGGATACGGTCGAGGCCGGCATTTCGCTGACCGGCACCGAGGTGAAGTCGATCCGCAGCGGCAAGAGCACGATCGCGGAATCCTATGCGGATTCTAAGAACGGCGAGATTTGGCTGATCAACGCCAATATCCCGGAATATCTGCAGGCCAACCGCTTCAACCACGAGCCGAAGCGGCCGCGAAAGCTCTTGCTGCATCGCAAGCAGATCAACAAGCTGCTCGGCGCCGTCGACCGCGAAGGCATGACGCTCATTCCGCTGAAGCTGTACTTCAACGAGCGCGGCCGTGCCAAACTGCTGCTCGCGGTCGCCAAGGGCAAGAAGCTGCACGACAAGCGCGAGACCGAGAAGAAGCGCGACTGGGGCCGCGAAAAGGGCCGCCTGATGCGGGCGCGGGGCTAGGGTGTCCGGAGCGCCGCCACTGCGACGACGGCGGATGGAGATTGGTCCGATGAACCAGAGCAGCCTCACCGACGTCGACTGGAGCAAGATCCCGGCGCCCACCGACGATGGCGGCGCGGCGCATCTGACCGGCATGACGATCCCGCCGGTCAGGCTGCGCGCCACCGACGACACCTCGGTGGCGCTGTCGGCGCTCGAGGGCCGCACCGTGGTGTTCGCCTATCCGCGAACCGGCGAGCCCGGCAAGATCGGGCTGGTCGACGATTGGGACATGATCCCCGGGGCCCGCGGCTGTACGCCGCAGACCTGCGCCTTCCGCGACCTGTTCGCCGAACTGAAGGCGGCCGGTGCCGCCCAGGTGTTCGGGCTGTCGACGCAGAGCAATGCGTATCAGACCGAGATGGCGTCGCGCCTGCATCTGCCGTTCCCGGTGCTGTCGGACGAAGCGCTGGAACTGACGCACGCGCTGAGATTGCCGACGATGTCGGTGGCGGGCCTGACGCTGATCAAGCGGCTTGCGCTCATCATCGACGATGCGCGCATCACGCACGTGTTCTATCCGGTGTTCCCGCCTGACCGGAATGCCGGCGACGTGCTGGAATGGCTGCAGGCCAATCCGCGGAAAGATGAGAGCGCTTCCAAATAAAGTGGATGCCGGTTCGCGAAGTGGATACCGGGAGAAGGGCTCTAACGGAGCTCCTTGCGCACAGTCGCGAAGACCTTGCGGAACATGTCGGTCGTCAGCACGCCGGTGTTCGTATTGTAGCGCGAGCAGTGGTAGCTGTCGTAGAGCTTGAATCTGCCCGTGCTATGCACGGCGCCGTGCACAAAGGGCGCGGCAGCCAGACGAATATCCAGCGCCCTCAACGTTGATTCGTGTGCGATACGCCCGAGCAGCACGATCGCGCGCAGCTTCGGCATCGTAGCGATGGTTGCGCGGAGGAATTGCCGGCAGGTGTTGATCTCGGCCGGCAGCGGCTTGTTTTGCGGCGGCACGCAGCGCACCGCGTTGCTGATCCGGCAGTCCACCAGCTTCAAGCCGTCGTCCGGCCGCGCCTGATAGACGCCGTTGGCGAAGCCATATTCGAGCAAGGTCGCGTAGAGCAGATCGCCGGCGTAGTCGCCGGTGAAGGGACGGCCGGTGCGGTTGGCGCCCTGCATGCCCGGCGCGAGCCCGACGATCAACAGCCGCGCATCCGGATCGCCGAACGATTCCACCGGCGAGTTGAACCAGTCCGGGTGGAGTGTGCGGGCCTGTGCACGAAAGTCGGCCAGCCTGACACAGAGCTGACAGTTGCTGTCGGGGCGCGTCGGTGCGGCGACGAGATTACTCGTCGAAATCGTCATCGGCTCCCCGGGGGGCCATGGTGGTCGCGCGCTGCAGGAATTGCGGGGAGTGGTGACGCGGTTCGCGCGGGGCCGGTCGTTCGGACGGATCGCGGCCAAGCTTGGATTGCAGCTCGACGAGGTCGGTGAAGACGTCGGCCTGGCGGCGCAGCTCGTCGGCGATCATCGGCGGCTGGCTCGCAATGGTGGAGATGACGGTGACGCGAACGCCGCGGCGCTGCACGGCCTCGACCAGCGAGCGGAAGTCGCCGTCGCCGGAAAACAGGATCATCTGATCGATGTGCTCGGCCAGCTCCATGGCATCGACGGCGAGCTCGATGTCCATATTGCCCTTCACCTTGCGGCGGCCGCTGGCGTCGATGAATTCCTTGGTCGCCTTGGTGACCACGGTGTAGCCGTTGTAGTCGAGCCAATCGATCAGCGGACGGATCGACGAATACTCCTGATCCTCGATGATCGCCGTGTAGTAGAACGCACGGAGCAGGGTGCCGCGACTCTGGAATTCCTTGAGGAGGCGCTTGTAGTCGATGTCGAAGCCGAGCGTCTTTGCGGTTGCATAAAGATTGGCTCCATCGATGAAGAGCGCGATCTTGTTGGAAACAGGTGACGACATCAAAGTGTTCTCGCGTGGTTGTTAGTGTTCTTAGCGCGGCGGTGATCAACCACGCGTAATTTCCGGCGTTGCTGCCTAAAGTTCTGTGAATCTTTCCCCACGACAGTCACCACCGCAATTATGGTGAGGCGAGGGCAAAAAGCCTAGACCTTTGACATTGCAATGAAGAGATTTACTTGTCTGGGACAGCAACCTAGCCATGTCGTCAGACGCTCCGGCCCTTCTGGCCCCGGCAGAGGGGGTTATCAGAGCCCGTTGGGAAGGCAAATCACAAATTTTACCTTGCGAAACGGGGGCTAGCCCTATAACTAACCCTCATAACCTACATGTTCGGTCCCTTTTACCACGGAGCGCCTCGAGATGGCTCGCGTCACCGTCGAAGATTGCATTGATAAGGTCGACAATCGTTTCGACCTCGTCCTGTTGGCTGCGCATCGTGCCCGGATGATCTCGTCGGGATCGCAACTCACGGTTGATCGCGACAACGACAAGAACCCGGTCGTTTCGCTGCGCGAGATCGCCGATTCGACGATCTCGCCGGAGGACCTGAAAGAGGAACTCGTGCACTCCCTGCAGAAGTTCGTCGAGGTCGACGAGCCCGAGCCGGACACTGTGCCGCTGATCGGTTCCGCCGGTGCCAGCGTCGACGCCGACGACACCGAGGTCGCGGTCGAGCGCATGACCGAGGAAGAGCTGCTGAAGGGCCTCGAGGGCCTGGCGCCCCCGGAAGAGCAGCCCGAGGAAGACGAGTAGGCTCGTCGTTCGGCTCCGCATCTCGGATCAATTTGCCAAAGGCCCGGACATTGCTCCGGGCCTTTGCTTTTGTTGACAATTTTGCTGTTACGGTGCGTCCTATGCGGACGCGCGAAATTGAATGGTTCCAGGGCCCGCGCGGGGTGCTGCTTCGTTCGAAAGCGCACTAGATTGAGGAAGAAGGGACGTTCCGGTCCCGCGAGAGGCAGCGAGTTCATGGCGTATCGACGCCGCAGTTCCATCCAGATGCAGGCTGCAACCGAAACGGTCGCGGTCGCGCCGGCCTCGTCCACGGCGGAAAGGCCGGCGAAGCCGCGGACCCGAATGATGCGACAATATGACCTCGTCGAGCGCGTCCGTTCCTATAACCCCGACACCAATGAAGACCTGCTAAACCGCGCCTACGTCTACGCCATGAAGGCGCACGGCACGCAGACGCGCGCCTCCGGCGATCCCTATTTCTCGCATCCGCTCGAGGTCGCCGCGATCCTCACCAACCTCAAGCTCGACGACGCCACGATCGTGGCGGCGCTGCTGCACGACACGATCGAGGACACCGAGGCGACGCGGGCCGAGATCGACCATGTGTTCGGCCATGAGATCGGCGCGCTGGTCGAAGGCCTGACCAAGCTGAAGCGGCTGGAGCTGGTGTCGCGCGAGGCCAAGCAGGCCGAGAATTTGCGCAAGCTGCTGCTGGCGATCGCCGACGACGTCCGCGTGCTGCTGATCAAGCTCGCCGACCGCCTGCACAACATGCGCACGCTGGAATTCGTGCCGCCGGCCTCGCGCCGCCGCATCGCCGAGGAGACGCTGGATATCTATGCGCCGCTGGCCGGCCGCATGGGTATGCAGGAGATGCGCGAGGAGCTTGAGGACCTGTCGTTCTTCGTGCTCGATCCCGAGGCCTATGCAGTGGTCAAGCAGCGGCTCGATTCACTGGCCGAGCGCAACCGCAACCTGATCGGCGAGATCGAAACCCAGCTCTCCAAGAACCTGCAGAAGAACGGCATCACCGCGCGGGTGTTCGGCCGCCGCAAGCAGCCGTTTTCGATCTGGACCAAGATGGAGCGCAAGTCGGTCGGCTTCGAGCAGCTGTCCGACATCTACGGCTTCCGCGTCATCCTCGACGATGTCGGCGCCTGCTACCGCGCGCTCGGCATTGTCCACACCACCTGGCCGGTCGTGCCGGGCCGCTTCAAGGACTACATCTCGACGCCGAAGCAGAACGACTACCGGTCGATCCACACCACCGTGATCGGGCCGGGCAAGCAGCGCGTCGAGCTGCAGATCCGTACCGAGGAGATGAACCAGATCGCCGAGTTCGGCATCGCCGCGCATGCCTTCTACAAGGAGGGGGCGGGCTCGCCGCACGAGCGGCTGAAGCACGAGTCCAACGCCTTCGCCTGGCTGCGCCACACAATCGGCATCCTCTCGGAGAGCTCCAATCCCGAGGAATTCCTCGAGCACACCAAGCTCGAACTGTTCCACGACCAGGTGTTCTGCTTCACGCCGAAGGGAAAGCTGATCGCGCTGCCGCGCAACGCCAACGTGATCGATTTCGCCTATGCCGTGCACACCGGTGTCGGCAACAGCGCGGTCGGCTGCAAGATCAACGGCAAGTTCGCGCCGCTGTCCTCCGAGCTGCAGAACGGTGACGAGGTCGAGGTGCTGACTTCGAAGGCGCAGTCGGCGCCGCCGTCGGCCTGGGAAGCGCTCGCCCGCACCGGCAAGGCGCGCGCCGCGATCCGGCGTGCCACCCGCGATGCGGTGCGCGACCAGTATGCCGGCCTCGGCCGCCGCATCGTCGACCGCCTGTTTGCCCGCGCCAAGATCGAATATGCCGACGACAAGCTGAAGGGCGCCTTGCCGCGGCTTGCGCGCACCTCGATCGAGGACGTGATGGCCTCCGTCGGACGCGGCGAGATCAAGGCCTCCGACGTCGCGCGCGCGATGTATCCCGACTACAAGGAAGAGCGGATGGTGCGCTATGGCGCCAAGAAGGGGCTCGCCGCCAAGCTGAAGACGCAGACCCCGCCGCATCCGGCGCGCGCCACTTCGGTGATCCCGGTGCGCGGCATTAATTCCGACCTGCCGGTGAAGTTCGCGCCGAACGGCGGCGCCGTGCCGGGCGATCGGATCGTCGGCATCGTCACGGCGGGCGAGGGGATCACGATCTATCCGATCCAGTCGCCGGCGCTGAAGGATTTCGAGGAGGAGCCGGAGCGCTGGCTCGACGTGCGCTGGGACATCGACGAGACCATGCCGCAGCGCTTCCCCGCGCGCATCCTGGTCCACAATGTCAACGAGCCGGGCAGCCTCGCCCAGATCGCGACCGTGATCGCCGAGCACGACGGCAATATCGACAACATCCACATGTCGCGCCAGTCGCCCGACTTCACGGAGCTGACCATCGATCTTGAGGTCTATGACCTCAAGCATCTCAGCGCTATCATCGCGCAGTTGCGCGCCAAGGCCGTCGTTGCACGGGTCGAACGCGTCAATGGGTAAAGCTGCAGGCGCGGGGCATGGGCGAGCGGAAGCTACGCCTTCCTTCGGACGGCTATGGCCGCGCATGACAGGCTAGAATTGCAGGTTAGGGACATGTCAAAGGCTGCTCCGCTCCGTCTCGGTATCAATGTCGATCACGTCGCGACCCTGCGCAATGCGCGGGGCGGGGCGCGGCCCGATCCGGTGCGGCTCGCGCTTGCCGCGATCGCGGCCGGTGCCGACGGCATCACCGCGCATCTGCGCGAGGATCGCCGTCACATCCGCGACGAGGACATGGCGCGGCTCAAGGCCGAGATCTCCAAGCCGCTGAATTTCGAGATGGCGGCGACCGACGACATGCTGCGGATTTCGCTCGCCACCAAGCCGCATGCGGTTTGCCTCGTGCCGGAACGGCGCCAGGAGCTCACCACCGAAGGCGGCCTCGACGTGGTCGGCCAGCACAATGCGCTGGCGCCGTTCATAGCGCGGCTCAATGATGCCGGCATCCGGGTCTCGCTGTTCATCGCCGCCGATCCCAGGCAGATCGAGATGGCCGCGCAGCTGAAGGCGCCCGTGATCGAGATCCACACCGGCGGCTGGTGCGATGCCGTGGTCGACGGTCACAAGGACAAGGCGGAGGCCGAGTGGAAGCGCATCGTCGCCGGCGCCAAGCTCGCGCAGGCGGCCGGGCTCGAGGTCCATGCCGGCCACGGGCTCGACTATGAGACCGCGGAGACGATCTCCGCGCTGCCCGAAATCCGCGAACTCAACATCGGTTACTTCATGATGGGCGAGGCGCTGTTCGTCGGCATCACCGCTACGGTGCGCGAGATGCGTGCGGCAATGGACCGCGGCCGTGCCAGGGCGCAAGGTGCCGTCAGCGCATGATCATCGGCATTGGCTCCGACCTGATCGACATCACCCGGATTGCGAAGGTGATCGAGCGGCACGGCGAGCGCTTCCTCGATCGCATCTTCACCGACGCCGAGCGCGCCAAGGCGATGCGCCGTGCCAACAGCGAGAAGATGGTGGTCGCAACCTACGCCAAGCGGTTCGCCGCGAAGGAGGCCTGCTCCAAGGCACTCGGCACCGGTATCCGGCGCGGGGTGTGGTGGAAGGACATGGGGGTGGTGAACCTGCCGGGAGGGCGGCCGTCGATGCTGCTGACCGGCGGGGCGCTGGCCCGGCTCCAGGAGCTGACGCCCGCGGGCATGCAGGCGCAGATCGACCTTTCGATCACGGACGATTGGCCATTGGCACAGGCCTTCGTCATAATTTCGGCGGTTGCTCCCGCCAGATGAGCGCGCGGCGCCGGAATTTGCCAGAAAACTTCAGCAAACTAAAAAATCATTGACATTTCAATGAATTGCGAAGTTTTGAGGCGGCGATTGATTGCGCCCCTGCGAACAACCGTCTAAAACGCCGCAGGGTATCGAGCGAGACGCGGATTCCAGGTTTAGGCCGGAATTTGCCCTCAAGATCAGAATCAAGGCCATTTTCCTCACGCGGGGGTCGAACGCTTCGCGTGGAGAGAACGTTCTGCCACCGCGTGGGCATCAGGGCCCGCGGGAATTGGGAAAGCAATGAGCGCGACCACCGGGACCAAATCTGAGAGCGGCTTAGGCGAGACCATCCGTGTCGTCATCCATGCCCTTCTGATCGCGCTCGTCATCCGCACCTTCCTGTTCCAGCCGTTCAACATCCCCTCAGGGTCGATGAAGGCGACGCTCTTGGTCGGCGACTACCTGTTCGTCTCGAAATATTCCTACGGCTACAGCCACTATTCGATCCCGTTCTCGCCGAACATTTTCTCGGGGCGCATCTTCGGCTCGGAGCCGAACCGCGGCGACATCGTGGTGTTCCGCCTGCCGCGGGACGACTCCACCGACTACATCAAGCGCGTCATCGGACTGCCGGGCGACCGCATCGAGGTCCGGAACGGGTTGCTCTACATCAACGATGAGCCGATCAAGCGCGAGCGGCTGAGCGATTTCGTCGGCGAGGATCCCTGCGGCTCGGCGGATGCCACCGCCCGGGTCAAGCGCTGGAAGGAAACGCTGCCGAACGGCGTCAGCTATGAGTCGCTCGACTGCACCGACAACAGCTACATGGACAACACCATCGTCTACACCGTTCCGCCCGGGCACTTCTTCATGATGGGCGACAACCGCGACAACTCCACCGACAGCCGCTTCCTGTCGCAGGTCGGCTACGTGCCGTTCGAGAACATCATCGGGCGGGCCCAGATGATCTTCTTCTCGATCGCCGAGGGCGAGCAGGCCTGGATGATCTGGCGCTGGCCGTTCGCCGTGCGGTGGAACCGCCTATTCTCCATCGTGCGATGAACGACGATACCGCAGCCATCAACGACCAAGCGCCCACCGGCGAGCCGAGCCAGACGCCCGCCGCCGAAAGCACGGCCGCGCCGAAGAAGCGGCGCAGCAAGGCCGCCAAGGCGGCTGAAGAGAAGGCCGCAATCGCCGGTACCGAGGCGCGTATCGGCTATACGTTCTCGGATGCCGCGCTGCTGACCACTGCGTTCACCCACGTCTCCGCGCTGAAGCCCGCCACCCGCAACCGCGCCGACAGCTACCAGCGGCTGGAATTCCTCGGCGACCACGTGCTCGGGCTGATCGTGTCCGACATGCTGTTCCGGGCGTTCCCGAAGGCCGATGAGGGCGAATTGTCGAAGCGGCTCGCCGATCTCGTGCGCAAGGAAAGCTGCGCCGATGTCGCCAAGTCGCTTGGGCTGCTCGAGGACATCAAGCTCGGCATGGTGAAGGCGGTCGAGGGCGCACGGCTGCGCAAGTCCGTGCTCGGCGATATCTGCGAAGCGGTGATCGGGGCGATCTTTCTCGACGGCGGCTACGAGGCCGCGCGCCAGTTCGTCGAGCGCAACTGGACGGAACGGATGCACAAGCTGCGCCGGCCGCTGCGCGATCCCAAGACCGTGTTGCAGGAGTGGGCGCAAGGCAAGGGATTGCCGACGCCGGTCTATCGCGAGGTCGAGCGCACCGGCCCGCACCACGATCCACAATTCCGCGTTGCGGTTGACCTGCCGGGCCTGGCCTCCGCCGAGGGCCTCGGGGGCAACAAGCGCGCGGCCGAGAAAGCAGCAGCATCCGCGATGATCGAGCGTGAAGGCGTCGGTACCAATGACTGACGAACCCAAAGGGCAGGGGGAAGCGACGCGCTGTGGCTTCGTCGCGCTGATCGGTGCGCCCAATGTCGGCAAGTCGACGCTGGTCAATGCGCTGGTGGGCTCCAAGGTCACGATCGTGTCGCGCAAGGTGCAGACCACGCGCGCGCTGATCCGCGGCATCGTGATCGAAGGCAACGCGCAGATCATCCTGGTCGACACGCCCGGCATCTTCGCGCCGCGGCGCCGGCTCGACCGCGCCATGGTGTCGACCGCCTGGAGCGGTGCCCACGACGCCGATCTCGTCTGTGTGCTGCTCGATGCGAAGTCGGGCCTCGACGAGGAGGCCAATGCGATCCTGGCCAAGCTCGAAACCGTCGCGCATCCGAAGATCCTGGTGCTGAACAAGGTCGACCTCGTGCAGCGCGAGAAGCTGCTGGCGCTGGCGCAGGCCGCCAACGAGCGGATGCGCTTCGAGCACACCTTCATGATCTCGGCGCTGTCGGGCGATGGCGTTGACGATCTGCGCCAGGCGCTGGCCAAGCTGGTGCCCGCGGGACCGTTCCTCTATCCCGAGGACCAGATGTCGGATGCGCCGATGCGGCATCTGGCGGCCGAGATCACCCGCGAGAAGATCTACAGCCATCTGCATCAGGAATTGCCGTACCAGTCGACGGTCGAGACCGACAGCTGGACCGACCGCAAGGACAAGTCGATCCGCATCGAGCAGACGATCTTTGTCGAGCGCGAGAGCCAGCGCAAGATCGTGCTCGGCAAGGGCGGCGCCACCATCAAGTCGATCGGCGCGCAGGCGCGTGCCGAGATCGCCGAGATCATGGGCGTGCCTGTGCACCTGTTCCTGTTCGTCAAGGTGCGCGAGAACTGGGGCGACGATCCCGACCGCTACAAGGAAATGGGGCTGGACTTCCCCAAGGAATGAGCCGGCGCTTGAACGTGCCCAGAGCAATGAGCGTGCCCAAAGCAATGAATGTGCCCAGAAATGTGCTGTGGTTTGAGGTGCTGCTCTATCTGTCGCTGACGCTCGACGCGTTGTCGGTGGCGTTCCAGGACCGCACGCCGACCGACGTGAGGACCGATCAGATGATCACCGGCGAGACGCTGACCGCCGGCTGCATGATCCTGCTGCTGGTGTATTTCGTCCGGCTCGCCGCGCAGCACCGCAAGAACTGGCCGCGCTGGGCGCTGGGTGCGATGCTGGTGCTGTCGGTGATCTCGCTGGTGCAGGTGATCGGCGAGAAGGGCCTGGAGCTCGACAGCGCCATCGAGGTGGTGTCCTGCATCCTGACTACGGCCGGGCTGTATTACTCCTTCACCGGCGACGCGCAGGGCTGGTTCAACGCGTAGGCTGCGTAGGGCGGGTTAGCCCAACGGGTCCGCGCCAGCGCGGCCCGACGACAGGCTCCGGCGTAACCCGCCGTGTAACTTCCTGGCGATATCGGCGGATTGCGCTGCGCTAATCCGCCCTACATGATACTTTTGCGATCATGGAATGGACCGACGAAGGCATCGTGCTGGGCGTGCGGCGGCATGGCGAATCGTCCGCCATCGTCGAGCTCTTGACGCGCGAGCACGGCCGTCATCTCGGCCTGGTGCGCGGCGGCGCCGGCTCGCGGATGCGGCCGCTGCTGCAGCCCGGCAACAGCGTCACCGCGGTGTGGCGGGCGCGGCTCGACGAGCATCTTGGCATGTACACGCTGGAAGGCACGCGGCTGCGGGCGGCGACGCTGCTCGCCTCGTCGCACGCGGTCTATGGCGTGACGCATCTGGCGGCGCTGGCGCGGCTGCTGCCGGAGCGCGATCCGCATGAAGACATCTACGAGATGCTGCAGGGGACGCTCGATGATTTCGACGATGCCGGCGTCGCTGCCGTGCACCTGATCCGGTTTGAGCTCGCCATGCTGACCGAGCTCGGCTTTGGGCTCGACCTGGAAAACTGTGCGGCGACCGGGGAGACCACCGACCTGATCTACGTGTCGCCGAAATCCGGCGGCGCCGTGTCCCGCGCCGCCGGCGAGCCGTGGCGCGATCGGCTGTTGCCGTTGCCGGCGTTCCTGCGCGAAGGCGAGGGCGGCGCCAACGGCTGGTCGGAGCAGGACCTGCGCGACGGCTTCCAGATCACCGGCCTGTTCCTGCTCCGCCACGTGCTGGAGCCCCGCGGTCAGGGCCATTCCGACGCCCGCGACGGGTTTATCAACGCCGTGACCAGGCCACGGACCCGAACGGCGGTTCCGTAAGGCCGATTCGGGCCCTAAATTCCCGGTGATTCGCGGCTTGCCCGATTCACCGCCAAGGTTTAACGCCTCCCCATGGGAAAACGACAGGTACCGCCGGAAAAGCCGGCCGAAATTCACGAGGTGCCCCTGCGTGATGCGCTCGAGGAGCGCTATCTCGCCTATGCGCTCTCGACCATCATGCATCGTGCGCTGCCGGATGCCCGCGACGGGCTGAAGCCGGTGCACCGGCGCATCCTCTACGGCATGGACCTGCTCGGGCTCGACCCGCGTGCGGCCTTCAAGAAGTCGGCCAAGATCGTCGGCGACGTGATGGGCTCGTTCCATCCGCATGGCGACCAGGCGATTTATGACGCCATGGTGCGCCTGGCACAGGATTTCTCCTCGCGCTACCCGCTGGTCGACGGCCAGGGCAATTTCGGCAATATCGACGGCGATAATGCGGCCGCCTACCGCTACACCGAAGCGCGCATGACCGAGGTCGCGCGGCTCTTGCTCGAAGGTATCGACGAGGACGGTGTTGAATTCCGCCTCAACTACGACGGCCAGACGAAAGAGCCGGTGGTGTTGCCGGGCGGCTTCCCGAACCTGCTCGCCAACGGCGCGCAGGGCATCGCGGTCGGCATGGCGACCTCGATCCCGCCGCACAACGCGGCCGAACTCTGCGACGCCGCGCTGCATCTGATCGAGAAGCCCGACGCCAAGTCGAAGGCGCTGCTGAAATGGGTCAAGGGCCCGGACTTCCCGACCGGCGGCATCGTCGTCGATTCCAAGGAATCGATCATCGAGGCCTACACCACGGGGCGCGGCTCGTTCCGCACCCGCGCGCGCTGGACCCAGGAGGAGGGCGCGCGTGGCACCTGGGTGATCGTCGTCACCGAGATCCCGTGGCTGGTGCAGAAGTCGCGGATCGTCGAGAAGATCGCCGAACTCATCAACGAGAAAAAGCTGCCGCTGGTTGGCGATGTCCGCGACGAGTCCGCCGAAGACATCCGCCTCGTGATCGAGCCGAAATCGCGCACGGTCGATCCGGCGCTGATGATGGAATCGCTGTTCCGGCTGACCGAGCTGGAAAGCAAGATCTCGCTGAACCTGAACGTGCTGATCAAGGGCCGCATCCCGAAGGTGGTCGGCCTTGCCGAGTGCCTGCGCGAATGGCTCGACCATCTGCGCGACGTGCTGGTCCGCCGTTCGAATTTCCGCAAGACGCAGATCGAGCATCGCCTGGAAGTGCTGGGCGGCCACCTCGTCGCCTATCTGAACCTCGACAAGGTGATCAAGATCATCCGCACCGAGGACGAGCCGAAGCCGGTCTTGATGAAGACCTTCAACCTCACAGACGTCCAGGCCGACGCCATCCTCAACATGCGCCTGCGCAATCTGCGCCGCCTGGAGGAGATGGAGATCCGCACCGAGGACAAGGATCTGCGCAAGGAGCTGAAGGGCATCGAGGGTCTGCTCGGTTCCGAGACCGAGCAATGGGCCAAGGTCAGCGATCAAGTTCGCAAGGTCCGCGATATCTTCGGGCCCAAGACCCCGCTCGGCAAGCGCCGCACCACCTTCGCCGATGCGCCCGAGCATGATCTCGCCGCGATCGAGGAAGCCCTGGTCGAGCGCGAGCCGTGCACCGTCGTGATCTCCGAGAAGGGCTGGGTGCGGACGCTGAAGGGCCATGTCGAGGATCTGTCGGGGCTCGCTTTCAAGACCGACGACAAGCTCGAGCACTCGTTCTTTGCCGAGACCACCTCGAAGCTGCTGCTGTTCGCCACCAACGGCAAGTTCTATTCGCTCGATGTCGCCAAGCTGCCGGGCGGCCGCGGCCATGGCGAGCCGATCCGGATGTTCATCGACCTCGAGCAGGACGCCGCGATCATCTCGCTGTTCGTCAACAAGGGCGAGCGCAAGTTCCTGATCGCGAGCAGCGAAGGACAAGGCTTCGTCGTCAAGGAAGAAGACTGCGTCGGCAATACCCGCAAGGGCAAGCAGGTGCTCAATGTCGAGATGCCGAACGAGGCCCGTGCGATCACGACCGTGAACGGCGACACCGTCGCCGTGATCGGCACCAACCACAAGATGGTGCTGTTCGGTCTCGACCAGGTGCCGGAGATGGCGCGCGGCCGTGGCGTCCGGCTGCAGAAATACACCAGCTCGGAGCTGTCTGATGTCGCGGTGTTCGATTCCAAGGCCGGCCTGACCTGGAAGGATTCCGCAGGCCGCGAGCACAGCATGACCTTGAAGGAACTGGCCGACTGGCGCGGCAACCGCGCCGACGCCGGCCGGCTCGCCCATGGCTTGCCGAAGTCGAACAAGTTCAATCGCGGCGTGGAGTAGTTGCGTAGGGCGGGTTAGGCGCAAGCCGTAACCCGCCGTTCTTGTCGCGGCGCGGCGGATTACGCCTTCGGCTAATCCGCCCTACTGCTGCACCCGGTGTGATAGTATCCACATTTCCCCGCGCTATAACCGTCGCCGACGATATCGGGCGACGGTTGCCATGGCGCATCATCACGACCACGACCATGACCACAGCGGTCATTCTCACGGACATTCCCATGCCGGGCATTCCCACGCCGGGCACAGCCACGCGCCCGACAGTTTCGGTACGGCCTTTGCGGTCGGCGCGTCGCTGAACACCGCCTTCGTCATCGCCGAGCTGATCTTCGGCTACTCCGCCAACTCGCTGGCGCTGGTCTCCGACGCCGTTCACAATCTCTCCGACGTCATCGCGCTGCTGCTGGCCTGGGGCGGGGTGTGGCTCGCCGGCCGGCGCCCGACCGACACCCACACCTATGGCTACCGCCGTGCCTCGATCCTCGCGGCATTGTTCAATGCCGGGCTGCTGTTGATTGCGGTCGGCGGCATCGCGGTCGAGGCGATCAACCGCTTCCGCGAGCCGGCCGAGGTCGCAAGCTGGACCGTGGTCTGGGTCGCGGCGCTCGGCATCCTGATCAACGGCGGCACCGCGCTGCTGTTCATGCGCGGCCGCGACAGCGACCTCAATGTCCGCGGCGCCTATCTGCATATGGCGGCGGACGCCGGCGTCTCGTTCGGCGTCGTGATCGCCGCGCTGCTCATCATGGCGACCGGTTGGCAGTGGCTCGATCCGGCGATCAGCCTGGTCATCGCCGTGGTGGTGCTGCTGAGCGGCTGGGAGCTTGCCCGCGACAGCGTCAATCTCGCGCTCGACGCGGTGCCGAGGGGCATCGATCTCAAGCAGGTGAGGGACTATCTCGGCGCGCTCGAGGGCGTCACCGAGGTGCACGATTTGCACATCTGGGCGATGAGCACCAGCGAGACGGCGTTGACCGCACATCTGGTGCGGCCCGGCGGACATGACGATGTCTTCCTGCATCGCGTCTGCGCCGAGCTGTCGGAGCGATTCAGCATCCACCACGCGACCCTGCAGGTGGAGATCAGCAGCGAGACCTGCCGGCTGGCGCCGGCGGAGATGGTGTAGCCGGCGGCGAACTTCACTCGCGTTCAATTGATCGATCGACCCGTGACCGTGTCTTCCACGGCCGCCGGTGAGACGGCACATTGCGGCCGCGCGCGTTGAGCGGGCGCGATCAATGGAGGGCAACGTGAAGAAGGCAATCGGTCTTGCGATGTTGCTCTGGGTCGTGGGCGCGACGCCGCACGCAGACGCCCAGCCGGCGAAAACAGGTGTCGAGCGGCTCTACATCCTCAACTGCGGCGAGGGCGTTGCAGGCGACATTTCACGCTGGTCGCCCGGCGTCAATGAAGGCAAGTTGATGGACTTCGTCGACAATTGCTACCTGATCGAGCACGCCCAGGGCTGGTTCCTGTGGGACACCGGCATTCCCGACGCAGTCGCGGCGATGCCGAACGGCCTTGCGCCTGCCGATCCCAGGGCCGTGACCTGGCATCGGCCGAAGACGCTGGCCGCGCAGCTCGACCAGCTCGGGGTGAAGCCGTCGGACATCAAGACGATTGCCGTCTCGCATACCCATCCCGACCACATCGGCAATGTCGAGATGTTCCCGGCCGCGATGCTGTATGTGCAGAAGGCAGAGTATGAATGGCCCGGCGCCAACAACGCGCCGCGCTTCAGGCTCGAGCATCCCGTGACGAAGCTCGAGGGTGACCGCGACGTGTTCGGCGACGGCAGCGTCACCATCCTGTCGACGCCGGGCCACACGCCCGGCCACCAGTCGCTGCTGGTGAAGCTGCCGAAGACCGGCGCCGTCTTGCTGACCGGCGATGCCGTTCACTTCAGGGATAATTGGGACAATCGGCGCGTGCCGAGCGCGAATGCCAGTAAGGAGCAGACGCTGGCCTCGATGCAGAAGATCGCCGACACGCTGACGAACGAGAAGGCGCAGCTCTGGATCAACCACGACAAGGCCCAGCGCGACGGGCGGAAAATGTCGCCGGACTTCTATGACTGAGCGGCTTTGCGACCGCGCGCTTTCGACCAGTCTCGAAAAATCTGCGCGGTCGCATCGTCCATCGGAAAGAAGCTCTCGATGCGCAGCTCCTGCAAGGTGACGTCCTGCGGCGTTCCCAGCGTTGCGATGGTGGTGAACAGCTGCAGGCGGACGTCGCCCTTGCGGAACAGCATCGGCAGCACCGGCCCGGACGCGGGCCCCGCAGGCGGCGCGGCCAACGCAGCCTCGACGCCGTCATAGGCCAGCAGGCGCTTGAGCAAGTCAGCCGTCGCGCTGGTGCCGTCGGCGGCGGCATCGGCCTCGACGCTGCGGACGAAGTAGCCTGCGACCTCGGTCCAGTTGGTGAGATAGGGCCGCAGCACGTCGGGCGCGACCAGCGCGTCGGCGAGCTTGACCGCCGTGCCGGGCGCCAGCGGCCCGAGCAGGAATTCCACCAGCTGCCCGGCGCCCGCATTGGCGAGCAGCAGATTCCAGTGCCGGTCGACCACGACCGCAGGGAAGGGCTCCTGCTGCGCCAATATGAAATCGAGTGCGTAACGGATCTGGGCGAGCTCGGGCGCGGCAAGATCGGTTTGCCGCCACACCGGCGCGAAGCCGGCCGCAACCAGCAGCGCGTTCTGCTGGCGTAGCGGCACGTCGAGCGCCGCGGCAAGCCGGATCACCATGTCGCGGCTCGGTGCGGCGCGGCCGAGCTCGAGGAAGCTCAGATGGCGCTGCGAAATATCCGCGCGTCCGGCCAGCTCGAGTTGCGAATGGCCCTTGCGCTGCCGCCACCAGCGCAGGCTGGCTGCAAAATCGGGCTGCTGCGACATGAATACCTACCAGGTAGTTGCCGGAATGATCTCGCCGGGCAAGATGCCACAAGCGAGCACGAAACGCATGGGGACCGGAATGGGCGAGTGGATCGGCGTCGCGATTGCACTGGTCTCGAGCTGCCTCGGCGGCACGGCGGCGGCGATCACGCGTTACCTGACAGGCAATGCTGATCCGATCACCCTTGCGATCCTGCGCTGGGCGATCGGCTTTCTCTGCGTGCTTCCCGCCGCGGTCCTGCTCAGGGCGAAGTGGCCGCCGCGCGAGGATCTGCCGGCGGTCGCTGCGCTCGGCATAGCCTTCTTCGGCGTGTTCTTCGTGCTCTACAACATCGCGATGTCCTACACGACGGCGGCGCGCGCCAGCCTTGCGCTCGCGACGTTGCCGCTCTCGACCATGGTAGTCGGTGCCTTGCTTGGCATCGAGCCGCTGACGATGCGCAAATCGATCGGGGTTTCAATTGCGGTGCTCGGCGCGGCCGCCGCGCTGGCATCCGGGCTGTCGGCGGCGCCGGCGGGTGCATGGCGCGGCGAACTGATTATGGCCGCCAGCCGGCGGCGCGCTGGCCTTCATCCTGTGGGTGCTGGCGCTCGAGCGGGCCTCACCGACCCGCGTCGCCAACACAATGACGGTCAATCCGATCGCCGCCGGGCTGCTGGCCAAGCAGCTGGTCGGCGAGCCGATCACGACCAATCTGGTGGTCGGTCTGATCGCCGTCTTCGCTGGAATCTGGATCGCGACGTCGGAAACCAAACCGGCCTGATCAACTATGCGGGGCGGACGGCGCGGTCACCGACGGGGCGGGCGCGTGCTTCGGCTTCATCGTGCCGGCGTAGAACGACAGGGCGTAGACCAGGATGATGCCGGCCAGATAGACCCCATAGGATTGCGGCGGCGTGGTCGCCCATCGCATGAGGCGTCGGATCGGGTTCGGCTGGTCGGCGTCGTTATCCATGCGCTCTTGTGCGCGAAGGCCGGCGCAAAGGGAAGCGGAATCGCCACCGTTCGGGGCGTCGTTCCGCCCGAGAATGGTGAGGCGCGGCGGCCTTGCAATACTGGACTGGCGTCCGCATCTGTCACGCGACGACCAGCCCTTCCTCCCGCACCAATTGCCCGGCATAATCCTACGCATGGAACTCACGCCCCGTTTGCGTCTCATGAATTGGCTGGTCCGCCAGGGTCTGACCGGGCTGCCGGAAAACGACCTGCTGCGCGGCTTCTGCGAGCGCTGCCGGGCCGCCGGCATGCCGTTGTCGCGGGCGATCGTCTTCATCGACACCCTGCATCCGATCTTCGAGGGCCGCGGTTTCCGCTGGAACGACGGCGAGAGCAACGAGGCCGACATCTTCGAATACGGCTCGACCAGCAGCGGCGAGGCCAGCCAGAACTGGCGGCGGTCGGCGTTCCATCACATGCTCGAAAATGGCCATGACGAGATGGTGATCGATCTCAACGGCTCGCACGATTTTTCGATGATCGGCGACCTCGCCGAGAAGGGCCACAAACACTTCGCCGCGTTCGTGCATCGCTTCGGCGAGGCCGGCACGATCGGCGAGATGGACTGCTTCTACTCCTACTACACCACCCGCCGTTCGGATGGATTCGACGAGAACCATATGTCGGCGCTGCGCGACCTCGTGCCGGTGCTCGGGCTCGCGATCAAGTCGGCCGCCCAGGTCGAGATCGCCCGCACGCTCGGACGGGTCTATCTCGGCCGCGAGACGGCGGAGCAGGTGCTGCGCGGGCGCATGCAGCGCGGCATCACCGAGAAGATCAAGGCCGTGCTGTGGTACTCCGACGTGCGCGGCTCGACCGCGATCAGCGAGCGCATCGGCCCGGACGAGATCATCCCGTTCCTCAACGACTACGCGCAGGCCTCGATCGACGCGATCCACGATGCTGGCGGCGAGGTGCTGAAGCTGATCGGCGACGGCGTGCTGGCGATGTTCACCGGCGAGAACATGGCAAGCGCCAGGCGCGCGGCGCTGCGCGCCGAGCACAGATTCCGACATAACATCCGCGTGCTGAACGATCGCCGCGAGAACGAGAATCGGCCGACCACCACGGCCTATGTCGGCCTCCATGTCGGCGAGGTCTTCTACGGCAACATCGGCAGTGAGGACCGGCTGGACTTCACGGTGGTCGGGCCCGCCGTCAACGAGGTCAGCCGGATCGCCTCGATGTGCGCCTCGGTCGACCGCGAACTGCTGACCTCGACCGATTTCCGCACCGGGCTCGACGCCGCCGGCCGCAACTATCTGGTCTCCACCGGCCGCTTCGTCTTGCGCGGCATCAGCCATGCCCAGGATCTCTATACGCTGGATCCGGCCGTTACCGCCGACGAGGTCGTCGGCGGCAAGTATGAACGGTATCTGGCAAGTTGATCAGCAGCGCGCGGGTTCGCCGACCATGTCGGGCTGACGCCTGAGCGACACTGCGGGCGACATCAGGATCACCAGCGCCTGGGCAGCGAAGATCGCGG
>NZ_JACMYP010000155.1 GCF_020889705.1 Bradyrhizobium altum
TCAGTTGATACATGCTTGACAGATAAACGCCCATGTGAGTACGGGGTGAAGGTCCCGCTCTGGCGGACGCTCAAGTGTCCAGCTCAGCTCAATCCAGCTTCTCAACGGACGATATGCGCGCACTCCATGACGGTCCCGGCCGTCACCGAAGAGCGGCTTGCGGCAGTCCTTGCACTTGTAGACGCCCGCTTGCCCTGGAGCTTCGTAACGCGCTCGCCAGTCGCTGGGCAACCTGGACAGGTCGGCGCACGCGGCCAGATGCTCGCACGGCTAAAGTCCTTCGGAGCAGGCGGCGCAACGCCGAATTTCGGAGCCAACGCACCCTTCTTTGCACTAATCAGCACTGAGCAATGCATTAACGTCCGCAAGCGACCAGTGTAGCCTATTTGTCACGGTTGATAAGCGAAAGCCTACTCCACGCGCCCGCTTGAATCTGGCTGAACGGAGGAGACGACTAAATGGCACAGCTCAACCAATCTGAAACGATCCGAGTTTTGTCGGCTGCGCGCGTAAACCGTGATGATCTCGCGTGCGTGAAGGGTGAGATAGGCTTTACTCGACGATCGCCGGACGAAAACGCCCCAGAAGTGTTTTGGTCGCCAACGGAAGAGAACCCGCCCCCGATGGTTAGCTACGACGTCAATATCCGCAACGCGCGACCCCTCGTGAGCGAACTGTCTCTCGATCGAGAGGGCTTCGTATTGGCTCAGCACAAAACGGCTTGCACAAACGAACGCGATCCAGCGATTGTGACGGACAGGTATCTGGAGGAGATGGTTCCTTTCTTAAAGGACTACTTCCATGCCTCCTGGGTCGTTCCCAAGCGAGTTGGCACTGGCGTTGTTGTGCGTTCTGCGGACAGCGTCATTCTTGGAGTTAGGAGCGCCTCCGGACCCGGTCAGGCCCATATCGACTACGCGTCAATCTCAGCACCGTTGCTTGCTGCGCGCGACAACCAGGCGCAAGGCATCCCGATGCGGTCATATTCGCGGTTGATGATCATTCACGCTTGGCGCGCCGTCTCGCCGCCTCCGCAGGATCTTCCCTTGGCACTGTGCGACCGCTCCAGCGTTTCCAATGCAGATATTCTGGAGCGTGACCACCTCAATATGAATGGCGAATCGTTCAGAGATTGCAAGCTTCACTTCAATCCAGGCCAGCGTTGGTACTGCTTTCCGGACTTGGAGCCGGACGAACTCATTCTTTTTAAGGGCTATGACTCTGAGGAAGGTTGCAATGCGCAAGTGGCGCACACGGGGTTTGACAATCGTCGCACCTACCCCAATGCAAAGCCCCGCGAAAGTATCGAAGCTCGCTTCTTCGTGTACTACGCCTGAGCGGCGGAGATCGCATCTGCGCTTCAATTACGGCTCAAGCTCACCAGGGGTCGGAGACGCTAGGCGCGGTGATCCACATTTTGCAGAATTTGTGCGGTTCGGGAGCGCGTTTTGCGGTTTTTGGGCTTCGATCCTCATTTATATTTTTAACTGAAGAGAGGCTAGGGAGAGTGCCATGGGAAATGCGACGCGATCCTCATCGTCAGGACGAGTAGACCGTGAGCATTTAGAGTGCGTGCAGGGTCGATTTAGCTTTGCGCTACGCTCGCCCGACGAGGGGACTCCTGAATATAAGACTGGCTACGACATTCCCTTTGTCGAGCACGACGTCACTATCCGCAATGCGCGTCCGATCGTGGACGAGCTGTCGCTGGACAAGGAGGGCTTCACTCTCATTCAGCACAAGATGTCTTGTCTCAACGAGCACGATCCGCAGGTCCTGCGCAAGAAATATCTGGAGGAGTTGGTTCCCTTCGTCAAGGACTACTTCAATGCGTCATGGGTCGCGACTGCGGACGTTGGTGGAGTCACGCTTCGCTCTCTCGGTGGCGACTCCTTCGGTGGGACAGCTGATGGTGCGGGCGGAGAGGCGGGCAAGCTTCCAGTTAGAAACTTTGGGGCTGGATTTGCCCATATTGATTATTCGCCGGTCGCTGGACCTATGATTGCCGCGCGTGACAACCAGCTGCAGAGCATTGAGATTCGTTCGTATTCTCGGTTGATCATCCTTCAAACTTGGCGTGCTATTTCCTCGCCGCCACAGGATTTCCCCTTGGCGTTCTGCGATGGGTCCTCCATTTCAAATGCGGATCTTGTCGACACGCCGCAGACCAGATACGGGGCTACTATTAGGGCTTGGATTCCTCACTACAATCCTTCTCACCGCTGGTACTACTTCCCAGACATGACGTCAGACGAGCTCGTTCTATTTAAGGGTTATGATTCCGCGATGCATTACCATCCGTGGTCAGCTCACTCGGCGTTCGATAATCGCCGAGCGTGCCCCAATGCAAGGCCCCGCGAGAGCATCGAGACTCGAGTCTACGTGTACTACGAGTGAGTGGCGGAGATCGCTTGATCGGTTTTGATTGCATGCGGTAATCAAGGGGGGCTCGAGTTGGGCCGCTAAAAAGGAGGAGGGGAAGGAAAGATGGAGGCTACACGCACCGATCTGCAGCTCCGAGCCGTGACCGACGAGGAGGTGGCGCACTTTGCCGAACACGGATGGGTCATGCTGCGCGGGCTTCTCGACGCACAACTGGCTCGAGATCTTCTCGATCGTGCGAAGGCTATGACAAATTTGGAGGCTGACCAATCTTCCGGAGTCTTGTCGGGAGTTCGCAACGCTATTTTCGAGGCGGATCCCTTGTTCGCTCGCCTCGCTTTGTCCGCGAGTCTGGGCAAGATGGCGGCGCAGTTGCTGGGCGAGCGCGTCGCAATGCGGCGACTCGAACACAAGCTGATGGTCAAGCCGGCAGAAGACGCGCGTAAGCGCACTAGGCCAACGATGCCGCATCAAGATCATCTGCGTCCGTTTAGAAGCAACGCGGCGCAGTTCTGGATTGCGCTCGATGAAGTGACGCCGGAAATGGGTTCAATGTGGTTCCTCGGCGGCTCTCAGAAATTTGGCTTGCTTGGGGGAGGCCTGCTCGGGAGAACGAATGAGTTGGTTGGGCCGGACGAGTTCGCCTCGCTAGAAGCGGTCTTCGACCGCTTCCCTCGCCTGAGACAATGCGAACTAAGTGAGCCGCAGCGCTACGCACCGGGTGACGTCACTGTGCATCACGGCCTCACGCTCCATGGTGCCAGCGCGAACACCACTGATCGGACACGCTGGGCGTACCGAGTCGTCTTCTTCCCCGCCGATGCTATTTATACAGGCGAACCCAACTATAGATATACGGACGGCCTGGGTCTGAGTGCGGGGCAGCAATTTGACCACCCGAATTTCCCGGTGGTCTGGACCCCGCAAAGCCTCTAGAGGGCCACGCCCGCCCTGGAGGAGTCCCGAACCGCGACGATCGAGCGGTAGCCATCGAATCCCGTTGTGCGTGGGCGATGCGGGCAAACGTTCAGTAAGAAATTTCAAAGCTTGGTTTGCCCATTGTGATTACGCGCCGATCGCTGGCCCTCAGATGGCCGCGCGTGACAACCAAGTGCAGGGCGCTGAGATTCGTTCGTATTCTCGATTGACAATCATTCAGCTTGGCGTGCTCTTTCGCCGCCTCCTCACAATTTCCCCCTAGCCCTCTGCGATGGCTCATCCATTCCAAACACTGATATTCTCGAGACGCCACAGACGAAGTGGCGCTACAGCCACGATTCGCCCAAGGTCTATGGAGGGACACCACCGTCTCCTGGCGTGGAGCGCCCGTCGACACAACTTCCAATCGCGAGAGCATTCGAAATGGGCGCAGGTCAGTCACACGCCAATCTCTTCATCCTCCATCCCACCCCAACAGGCGACCCTCACCGGAGCGATACCATGGCTCACCATCTTTGAGGCCCGCCCGAACCCGCTGCAATGCTCGACGTATCCCGACTATGCCGCCATTACGCAACTCCATCAGCCCAGCCTGCCCATCGACTCCGATTCCATTGAAGACCTGTTCGGCATAGGCCCGCATCAGTTCCTTATCAGGCTGAAAGCTGGGGGGAGCCATATAGCCGCTCTCCATTTCACGCGCGAGGCCTTCCACGTACTTCCCATATAGGGAGGGATTGCGCACGCCGAGAAAGAACACAGACGAGGGACCCATTACGGCCCAACGTAGAGCGGGACCCGCTGCGATAGCCCTGTCGATGGCCTCAAGATCGGCTACGCCTTGCGACATCAGGTACAGCACCTCCCGGAGAACGGCGAACTGGATACGGTTTCCGATATAGCCGCCGATCTCGCGGTCAAGCTCGACCACTTCGCAACCCGTCGACCGATAGAATGCGGAAGCATCGGCCGCCGCCTGTCGGGCAGCTTCGCCTCCGGCGATCTCGACAAGCGGCACGAGGAAGGGCGGATTGAAGGGATGGCCTATGAGAACGCGCTCGGCATGCTGCGCCCGACTTCTCAGTTGCGCGGCAAGGAAGCCGGAAGAACTCGACGCGATGACAACAGCGGGAGGTGTACACGCATCAATTTCTGCAATCAGGGCGATCTTCGCATCGATATTTTCTGTAGCACTTTCCTGGACAAAACCGGTACCGTCGAGTGCTTCCTTAAAATTGTTGGTGAAATGCACACGGGACGGCGAGGCGCCCGGCGCCATCCCGAGTTCGATGAGGGCTGGCATAGCCTGCACAAGGCTTTCTCTAAGATAGCTCTCCCGTTCGGCGGCCTGGTCATAGACCACAACCTCAAGGCCAGCTCGCATGAAGTGCGCGGCCCAGCCTGCGCCGATCACGCCGCCGCCGACACAGGTGACCTTGGCAATCTTTCGCGCGCCTGGTACTTCAGGTTCCGACATTCATTTGCTCCAGCGTTGAATGATCAACCTCTGCGGCGTGGAGACTTCGATTGCCTCGACACCTTGTGGTAGTTATGAGGAGATTCTATTGCCATACCCTCCGCGTGAGAAAGCAATAGCGGGACGAAGAGTTCGTATTCTTGGTGTAGCGTGAATATGATACATTTGCTCCCGTCGTTGCAGTCATTGCGTTCGTTCGCAGCAGTTGCAGAGATGCGAAGTGTTACAGAAGCGGCGCCCATAGCTCTGCGCGCACCATTGCGCGCAGTGAGCCATGAGATCCGCGAATTCGAACAGAAATGGGCCTACAACCGATGAGCATTAGCCGAATCGAGTATCTCACACATTTTGATTTTCTTTTGATTTTCGAGCGCTTGTACCGGACAACACGAACCAATGCGGTGGCCATGTAAGTCCTGTTGCGTCAACACAACGCAACGCCGATTTACGATCTCCAGATTATCCTTGCACCTCGTTCTGCCCCCATGAGGCGTGGGCCGTCCACGACGCGACGCCGAACTGCAACCCGCTGTCTTGCCAACAAGCTGAGGGCAAACCGAAAACGGCCTTCGTTTAGTCCATACTAGCGCGTTCGCTCGATGGGTTTTCACGTTTCGAGGCCCGTAATGCAGGAATCCTGCGCGTTAATCGGCTTTTTGCTGCCCGCGGTCATCTTTCCCACGAACGAGTACCTGCGTCGGGAGCATCTTTCCGATGTGCTCGTGGTCGCTGAGGGGAGAGACTGGTGGGCGCGGGCGCGCGGCGAAAATGCAAGCGCGGAACGACCGCAATATCTTTATGTGTTTCTTCGCGTACGCCGGAACGAGCCACGTTACGGGGAACGATGACGTCCTACGGCTTGGTTCGCAGCTTGATCTGGAGTTCGTCGGCGCGCCATTTGTGCGCAGCCGCAATCATCCGCACCGTCTCTCAGGCAATTGTGCCGTTCCGCTCGGAGGCACGCTTCGAAAATGTTCGTCGTGCGAGGGCCGTCGGAGCGATCGATCTGAAAGCGAGCGAAGCTGGCTATCTTCCGGGCGTTGGTCCTAGCCTTAATAGGTGTTCTTTAGAGATCGAACCCCGCTGCTGCGCCCGCACGGCTACGTGATGCCTTATTGCAATCAGTTTCCAATTGTTCGCGCGCCGAGCAGATAGGCAAGCTCTGCGGAAGAGGCCGTCTTTCCGATTCCGGGTATCCAATTCCGGTAATCACGATTTGCTGAATTATCGAGCCCTCGTCTCCTGAATGAGCACATCGAGCATTGCGCCAGGCTAAGCAATTGTAGCTGAATTCCGCAAGCGGATGGCCCCAGGTCGAGAGCTCCCACTCGAGCACAATGCGATCACGCGCTATCCGCGAGACTGATCCGCTCCGAATACCGGAATCGTGGGCCGCGTGCGATGGCCAGCGAGGTCTTCAACTGTTGCTCGCCTGATACCGGCAATTCGCGCAGCTGCGCCTCGGAAGAGATCAAGACGAAGTGGCTGAAGCCTTGCTGCGAGATCACCTCCGTCTTTCGCGAGGACCAAGGCCGAGGTTGTATCGCTGGAGACGACCAATATATCTGGATGCCCATCGAGTGCCGCGAAGATCATTACGTAACGGCAACAACTGGTAACGCTCTCGCAGCCTCGTCCTCCGCGGATTTTCCTTGACGACGCTAACGGGTTTTTGTTGGCTACGGGGAAGACCTGCGCGGCATGCTGGAGCGTGCCGAGTTTGTGGGGCGATTTGTCACCGCAAACCGGCTCGTCTAGCCGAGCCATTCCGGACACATCGTCGGCGAAGATGTGGTTGCGCACCATGATGCTGGCCGGTGTGTTATGTCCGATCAAAACTCCGCTCGCATGGAAAGCTTTGCATTTTGGCAAGCTCACGCAGAATTTCGTCGATGACGACCCTACATTGCTGAATTTTCGCTTTCGGGGATCGGTATTGGATCGTGAGGATCCATCCGAATGGGCAAATCGGGTGGGGGGAGCTTTCGGATGCCGTACTACTCTTTTGATCTTGTGATTGACGACGAGCAGAAGAACCAAGGCGGACTCTTCCTCGAAAGCCTCAAGGTCGCCTCTGAGCGAGCGGACCAGCTCGCGGCCGAACTTGCCATCGTGCGTCCAGAACTGAAGGCCAAAGGCTGTGCAATTCGGGTCACCGGCCCCGAGAACACTGAAGTCTATCGTACCCTACTCGATCCGATTCCGCCATGGATGAGGCATTTGCGCTGAGCGTCGTCATGGACGCCTGATAAGGAGCGCGCGGCCGGGTCTCATACCAGGGACGATATGCGTGCACGCGGCGGGGCGCCTTAGTCCGCCCGGATCAAGCCCAGCCATACAACGCGGAAGCTGAAACGTAGATAGTAAAAGAGGAGATACGCGCAGTGACAAAAACCCCGTTCGACCTCTCTGGCAAGGTCGCCGTGATCACCGGCTCCAGCCGCGGTATCGGTCGCGCGTCGGCTGAGCTCTTGGCGCAGCTTGGCGCCAAAGTCGTGATCTCCAGCCGCAAGCCGGAGCAATGTCATGAGGTCGCCGAGAATATCCGCAACGCGGGGGGGGAGGCGCATGTCATTCCGTGCAACATCTGCCACCGCGCCGACGTCGAGGCGCTGGTTGGAGGCACGACACGGCACTACGGCAAGATCGACATCCTCGTCTGCAATGCCGCCGTGAACCCCTATTACGGGCCGCTGCTCGATATCTCAGACGAAGCCTTTGACAAGATCATGGGGGCGAATGTCAAGAGCAACCTCTGGCTCTGCGCGCTCACGATCCCGCAAATGGCCGCGCGCGGCAGGGGCTCGGTCGTCATCATCTCATCCATCGGCGGCCTACGCGGCTCGACTGTGATCGGCGCCTACGGCATATCCAAAGCTGCCGATTTTGGGCTCTGCCGGAGCCTCGCCGGCGAGTGGGGTCCCGAAGGTGTGCGGGTCAATTGCGTAGCTCCAGGCTTGGTGAAGACTGATTTCGCCCGCGCGCTCTGGGAGGACAAAGAGCGTTTGAAGCGGCGCTGCGCCACTACGCCGCTCCGCCGGATTGGCGAGCCGCACGAAATTGCCGGCGCTGTCGCCTATCTCGCTTCTGATGCGTCAACATTCATGACCGGGCAGGCGATTGTACTAGATGGTGGGCTGACCACGGCGGCGGTGTAGCCCACTTTGGCGGCGTCTTTCGTGCGGTGCCAGGTTCGAGCTCGGTGCGCTACCGTTGGCTACAGCACGGGCACTGACAATTTTTCGACTGAATCTGCGGACTTCCACGCTCTGCCCGCACATTTTCCGGCGGACGCTCTCAAACGGCTGATGACACTTTGTCGTCGTACTCAAGGTTGAGGCAAGGGAGGCTACGCGTGTCGACAACTTCATCTGCGCTCGCGCCGATCGACGAAACTAGGTTGACCGGCTTCTACCGCCGTACGACCATCCCAGAGAAGCGCACGTTTTGGGCCTGCGCGACCGGCTGGGCGCTCGACGGCATGGATTTTGTGAGCTACCACTGATGATCGGAACGATCATTAGTCTCTGGAATGTCGACGCTGGCACTGCCGGCTTGGCAGGTGCGGTGACCCTGTTCCTCGCCTATCTCCCGTTCTTCCTGGCGGCCTACGTCCTCCCGGAAACGCGCGGCAAGGGGCTCCACGCCAATGCATGACCCGGCCTGTACAGTCGACGGGGCCCCCACTTGTCCGGCACCCGATCCCCGGCCGCGCGGGCCGACACGCTTCGTCGTACCACCGGGAGCAGTAGATACCCACGCACATGTCATCGGGCTGCCACCGGTACATCCATTCGTTGCGAGCCGCAGCTACACCCCGCCGCCGGCGTCACTGAAACGCTACCTCAGCATGCTTGACGCAACGGGCATGACGTATGGCGTGCTGGTGCAGGTCAGTGTGCACGGCACGGACAACGGGCTGGCCGTCGAGGCGCTGAAGGCGAATCGTGAGCGGCTGAGAGGCATCGGCGTGATTCCACTTGGCCTGCCCGATAAGCAACTTGGCGATCTCAAGGAGGCCGGAATTGTCGGGCTCCGCCTGAACGTCCTGTACGGCGGCGGCATCGGCTTCGATCATCTCGATTCATACGCGTCACTCGCCCACGAGATGGGCTGGCATCTGCAGTTTCTCATTGATGCCGGAAATCTGGTGCCGCTGATGCCACGGCTAGACAAGCTGTCCGTGCCCTTCGTGGTCGACCATTGGGGGCACTTTCCGGTTTCGCGCGGAATCGACGATCTCGGCTTCCGGACGCTGGTTTCGCTTGTCCGTGATGGGGCTTGGGTCAAGTTGTCGGGAGCCTACCGCAACTCCATCGAAGGCCCGCCTTATGCCGACACAGTCCCGTTTGTCCGCATCCTCCACGCCGCCGCGCCCGAGCGTTGCGTCTGGGGCTCCGACTGGCCGCATGTCGCGCATTGGAAGTACATGATGAATGTTGGCGATCTGCTCGATCTCCTCGTCGACTGGGTACCGGACGCAGCAGCCCGCAACCGGGTTCTCGTCGATAACGCGTATCGCCTATACGGCTTCAAGCCCTCAAGGGTGACGGACAAGGCTTCGAAGGCCGGAAAGCGGTCGAAAGGTGCTGCTGATCGCCTCTGAGCCCGTCGACGCGCCCAGACAAAACGCCACGTTGCGCGGGCGATTTTATCGGAAGCGGTATTTCAGAAAACTTCGCTACGGGGGCATGTAGCCGTCGGAACTTGCTACTTCATGTCGTAGCTTGCTCGGTGACATTATCTTCAATGACTATTGCGCCTCCAACAGCGAAAGCGTGCAATGTCTTGCCACGTTTGAACGAGCGTTTTGCGCTACTGACAATCGTTACCCGGCTACAGAGTAAAATCTTGCTGTTGCCAACCAGTCAGACATGGTCCTGATCAGGCAAAACTAACAGCCTGCAAAAAGTCTGCCGTTATGCGCACCAGTTCGCGCATTTCTTTGACCAGGGGGCGCGTATCGTCGCGCCGCCACTGAAAGGAATACGCGAGCGGTGCCAAAAGATTCTTATCGGCAAGGCGGCGTAGAACGCCTTTATCAGCCAGACGTTCGGCCCAGCCGGAAGGCACAATCCCGACTCCGACCGACAAAGTCAGCATCCCAACGATTGCGCTCCAATTGTTGCAGCTGATGCGCTCGACATGTGTGATCTGATTCACGTTAAGCCAATCGTCGATCAGTTGGGTCGTGCCGGCCAAGGGTGGAAGTGCAATCAGGGGCACGCCCCTCTTGAGCAAAGCCGCACATGTGCTGTCGTCACCAGCAAGACTCGACGCTGCCATCCATACAAACTCGGCCTCAACGAATGGCTGCGACATGATGCCATGACGGGAGGAGCGGCCTGCGATAATAGCGAAGTCGAGTTCCCCGTGATTGAGACGATCCTCGAGGGTCGCTCCGACATCCACACAGGGATCCAAATGCAAATTCGGATGATGCCTTCTTGCACTCGCGACGAGGCTGGGAAGCCAGGTCATTGCGCTCAATTCGCCCACTCCGAAGGCACAATAGCCCGATAGCCCGGAGGCCTTTGTCATGGAGCGTTTGATGTTAGCCGCAAGATCAAGCAGATGAATTGAGCGCGCAAGCAGATCCTGTCCCGCCTGCGTTAGAATCGCCCTATGGCCCGAACGATCGAACAAAGTCGTCCCGAGAGAAATTTCCAGTTCGGCAACTCGCTTAGAAAGCGAGGAGATCGACAAATTCAGCCTCTGCGCTGCAATCGCGAAGTTGGTACAGGTCGCGGCCCAATAGAAGGCTTCCAATTGCTTAAGGGTCATTACAAGCCGAAGGTATTTGATAAAAGCGAACAATATGATGTCGAAAAATTCGCTTTTTTACAACTCACCGTCCTGGTTCTTTTGCCGACGTGAGAAAGCTACGTGAAAAGCGTAGCCTATGGGGAAACGGGATGAGCGCCAGGCGTGTCGCGGTTATCGGTGGCGGGATTAACGGTCTTGCAGTAGCTCGCCAGTTGATGCTGGACCATGCCCGGATCTCCGTCGCGGTATTCGAGAAGGAATCCGATGTCGCCCTGCACCAGTCGAGCCATAACTCGGGCGTGGTCCACGCCGGCCTCTACTACGAACCGGGAAGCCTGAAGGCACGCCTTTGCGCGCGCGGTCGCGATCTGATCAAGGAGTATTGCGCGACCCATTCCTTGCCTTACAACGAATGTGGCAAGCTGGTGGTGGCGCTTTCCGAAGACGAATTGCCGCATCTCGAAAACATCTTTCGAAAGTCGGTCGCCAATGGCGTTCCCAATATCCGAATAGTGGACGCGGAAGAGATTGGCAAGATCGAGCCAAACTGTATCGGGATCAAGGCGCTCTATTCGCCAAGAACCGCCATCGTTAACTATAGTCGGATCGCACAGCAATTCGCGATAGAAATCCGACGCGCAGGTAGCGAAATTCGCCTCAACGCGAATGTGACTAGGATTGTCGAGGCGAATGACGGTGTTGTTCTGGAGGGCGACGGCGAACCTTTGCATGAAGCCGCCTTTGACCACGTCATATCGTGCGCGGGGCTTCAGTCCGATCGCTTGGCAAAGATCAGCGGAGATAGCCCTGATCCCAAGATCGTTCCATTCTTCGGCCAATACTATGTCATCGACCGAGCGTTCCGAGACCATGTAAGGGGTCTGATATATCCGGTTCCTGACCCGCGTTTTCCGTTCCTCGGCGTGCATTTTACCAAGCGCATCGACGGTGAAATGACCATCGGCCCGAATGCCTTCATTTCATTTGGACGCGAGAATTATTCGGGCCGCTGTTTCAACTTGAAGGATGTGGGCGATTTCCTCCTCTATCCGGGCTTCTGGCGCTTCGCAGTTCGGAACGTGCCGGTGACATTGCGTGAGCTCAAGACGGTCATCAGCGACGTCGCCTTCGTGCGGGAAGCCGCAAAATACGTGCCCTCGTTATCCAATGTTGCCGTGTCACCTGCCGTTCGCGGCATCCGTGCGCAGGCGATGATGGGTAATGGGTCACTCGTGGACGACTTTGTCATCCGTCGCTGCGGCCGCGTAACTCATGTGCGGAATGCTCCATCGCCAGGCGCAACGTCTTCCATGGCTATTGCTGAGTATATCACGCGAGAAATTCTCGCATTCAAATAGGAGGCACCACCAACGAGGGGGAGTTATCCACTTTCTGGTGTCGATACCCAAAACACCAGAGGCATCGAAGCGGCGATGGATCGCGAGGCCGATCTCGAAACATTCGTCAGTACACTGGGATTTGATTGGCTTTTTGGAGACCTAGACGCCACGCGAAGAATACTCCCTGCTTCTGAGCCCGGAGGCCCCATGTACGTCTTGCGCTACTCTACGATGTGGCCAGCATTCTGCCTTACGATGATGTCGACATGCGGAAGATCAAGCTCGCAACGAAAGTTGGCGGCGAATACAAGCTCGATCTAATCAGCTTACGTCAACGGCAAAGGTTCGCGCGCGAAGCACGCGTTGATGTGGACGAACTCATTGCGCGCCAAGATCTCCATGGCCCAGCGGGTCCCCGATCGGGTAAGCGACATTCGAGCGCGCGCAAGAGGATTGGGCAATGTAGTCATCGAACGATTGATCTTGGCACTAAGCGCAAGAAGGATTGTGACAGCCTTCTGAACGGGACACAAGCCTACCCTCTTGTTCGATAATAAAGCTGGCTCCTGGTTCGACAGTGGCTGGTGGGCGGTGCCACAGATCGTCTCGATAGCACAAAGGATGACGAGATAGCGATCGAGATCTACGTCTCGACAATCGCCGACCGTCACAACAGCTCCCCAATGCATCGCCACGATGGGTTCGAACCGAGCTCCATTCACCTGTTACTTCGCATAATGGTCGAGCTCGAACGTCTAGTCCGGCGCCAGCGACTCCTCACATCAAAAAGGGGGGGGCTCAGCGCAGAATTTCAGCGTCAATGCTGAGCTCATTGCATTCATTGGGTGTTAAAGCATCGGTACACTCAGTTGCAGCTCAAAAGGTAATCTGTTTCACTACTCTCGGCGATTGAACAAGGGGGCTAGACCGGCATCGAAAGCCAGGCACCTCGCAAGCAGTCGCGGAGCGGATTGTCTGCTCCAACTTCACCAAGAGAGTTGCGTTCCGCTACTGCTTCGCAGCTCTTGTCTGCAACCATCCTGTGCGTATCGCTTCTCTGTCAGGAGCAGGCAGCTCCGGGATAGGCAAGGCTCACTTTGTAGTCTAGCAGAAGCTGCTAATAGCAACGCGACGCCACAGATCGGAAGAGAATGGCGAGCGCGGTAAACTCACGTTGCGCAGAAACATCAGGAGTAAACTTTCATGTCGGTGCTGCCACTTTCTGGCATCAGGATTCTTGACCTCACGCGCGTGCTCGCGGGACCGATATCGGCGCAGATGTTGGGCGATCTCGGAGCCGATGTACTCAAGGTCGAGCGGCCAGACACTGGGGATGACGCGCGTACTTTAGGTCCACCCTACCTGAAGGACCCGGAAGGACGCCAGAATAACAATAACGCGTTCTTTCTTTGCGCCAACCGGAATAAGCGCTCGGTCACAGTTAACATCGCCAAGGCCGATGGGCAGGCCATCATTCGCGAGCTTGCGAAGAGTTGCGATGTCTTCATGGAGAACTACAAGGTCGGCGACCTAAGGCGCTACGGCCTGGATTATGAATCGATGAGGACGATCAATCCCGGCATAGTGTATTGCTCGATCACCGGTTTTGGCCAGACCGGCCCTTACGCGCCGCGGGCAGGCTATGATGCGATCTTCCAGTCCATGGGCGGGTTAATGAGCGTCACTGGCCATATGGATGGCGAGCCGGGTGCGGGCCCGATGAAGGTCGGCCCGTCCATTGTCGACTACATGACCGGCATGAACGCATCGATCGGGATTCTGGCCTCGCTCTATCACCGCAAGGCCAATGGCGGAGTTGGGCAACATATCGATATCTCCCTGCTGGATACGGTGATCGCCTCTCTCTCGCATAACGCGCAAGTCTATCTTGTCAGCGGCAAAACGCCGCCGCGGCGTGGCACATGGGGCAATGGCGGCATGCCCTCCGGCATGTTCCGCTGCGCCGATGGCGAACTGATGCTGGTGGTTGGCAACGATGCGCAATTCGCCCGCACCTGCGGGGTGCTCGGCGCGTCCGAGCTTGCGGCCAATCCAAAATTCATCAAGAACAGGGACCGCCTTGTGCACGGCAAGGAGATCATGGCGATCTTTGCCGGCCTGTTTCTCAAGAACAAGGTCGCCTACTGGCTGGAGAAATTGGAAGAGGTCGGCGTGCCCTCCGGACCGGTGAACGATTTTGAGCAAGTCTTCGCCGATCCACACGTGCGCGAGCGCGGCATGGAGGTGAAGGTCGAGCACCCCTTCGAGCACTCGCTCTCCCTAATCCGCAACGCGCTGACGTTCTCGGACACTCCAGTGACGCAATATCGCTACCCGCCACGGCTGGGCGAACACACGGGGGAGATCTTGGCGGGTATGCTCGGCTACGATGACGCGAAGATCGCGGAATTGAAGCAGGTGGGCGTGATTTAGCACGGACAACAAGTGCGGTCCAAGTCTAGGCAAGCGAGGATCGTTTTATGGACTTTATGATGTCGTCGACGCAGACGGAATGGCTCGACCGGGTGCAGTCGTTCATGACCAGGCATGTCCGGCCGGCCGTGTCCGTCTACGAGCAGCAAGACGCCGAGGGGGATTGCTGGAAGGTGATTCCAATCCTCGAAAACCTGAACCAGAAGGCGCGCACCGAAGGCTTGTGGAATATGTTTCTGCCGCCATCATCGCATGAAGACGACGAATTCAGTGTCGCGGGATTGGCCAATCTTGAATATGCGCCGCTTGCCGAGAAAATGGGCCGCGTCAGCGGGCATCGGAAGCGTTCAACTGCTCCGCGCCGACACCGGCAACATGGAAGTGCTGATCCGCTACGGAACCAAAGAGCAGAAGCGAAAATGGTTGAAGCCGCTGATGGACGGGGAGATCCGCTCCGCCTTCCTCATGACGGAGCCTGCAGTGGCCTCCTCGGATGCCACCAACATCGAAACTTGCATCGAGCGCGACGGCGACGACGACGTGATCAACGGCCGCGATGGTGGTCGTCCGGCGTCGGCCGCCCCTCTGCAACATTGCGATCGTGATGGGCAAAACCGATCCAAAGGCGCCCCGCCATCAGCAGCAGTCACAGATTCTGGTCCCCTTGACACGCCCGGCGTCAAGATAGAGAGAATGCTACCGATGTTCGGCTATGACCATGCGCCGCACGGACACGGCCAAGTGCTCCTCGAAAACGTCCGCGTGCCTGCGTCAAATCTGCTGCTTGGCGAGGCGCGCGGTTTCGAGATCGCGCAGGGCCGCCTCGGGCCGGGCCCGCACCCATTATTGCATGCGCACGATCGGCAAGGCCGAAGAGGCGTTGGAGAAGATGGTTAAGCGACTCAACTCTTCTGTCGCTTTCGGCAAGAAGATCATCGAGCATTCGGTATGGGAGCAGCGCATCGCCGAAGCCCGCATCGACATCGAGATGACGCGCCTGTTGTGCCTCAAGGCCGCTGACAAGGCCGGCAACAAGACCGCCCAGCTCGAGATTGCCATGATCAAAGTCGCCGCCCCCCGCATGGCGTTAAGGATAATGGATCAGGCAATACAAGCTTTCGGCGGCGCCGGCGTCTCCGACCGGGCGGGGTTTGCGCGTGACGATGCCTCCGTGCGTACCATGCGCTTGGTGGATGGACCGGACGAAGTGCACTGCCGCGCGATTGCCAGGCTTGAACTTCGCAAGCACGCTAGTGCTCCGACCAAGTAAACATTAAAGTGTCCGCGGAGCACTTTACGCAGGATTCAGGAGGCTCACCTTGGCCGACGGCATCAAGAAGGACGAGGAGTTTTCGGGCACAAGAGCCGTCGAGGAGCGGCATCGCTTCAACGAGGCAAATCTTGATACCTGGATGCGCGAACATGTCGAGGGTTACGCCGGCCCGTTGACAGTTCTGCAGTTCAAGGGCGGCCAGTCCAATCCGACGTACCGGCTGGATACGGCCGGCCGCTCCTACGCCTGGCCGGCATTACACAAGGTATCGCAGGACGGATCCGCGATGGTACCGCTGCCAGTGCCAAGGCGATCGAGGCCGCCAAACGCTCCGTGCCGCTCGCAAAAGCGTCATGGGACTATGCGCAGAAGGCAGGCGCAGTCTAGCGGAAATTGCAGCAAGCCCGCGAAAGCGGGCAATGTGGCGAGCAAGCTTTATTTGCATGGGGCTCTGGCCATTTATGCGGTGCGTCATTCAGACCGTGGGACAGTCAGTGATACACAGGCTCTCGGTCCGGTCAGTTCAAATTCCGTCGGCTAGGATAAACTGAGCGCGGGACTTAAGCGTCGATGCCAGGTTCGTTGCATCAAATCTAGATCGAGATATCGTACGGTTCAACAGCGAAGCTAAGGCTTCGCGTCTTGTTATGGACATGAAGCCACGCGAATCGGGCTCGACTTCTACGATGCATTTTTGTGATCAACACCATGTTATTGTTCGGCGGACCTCGGCTTGCGCGCGAAGAGCGGAGGGAGTCTTCGTGGAGCGTGTAACAACGGGGACGAGCCGCAGGATCCTGTCAACCCATATCGCTTGACACCCGGAAATTATATTGCATGTTCGCGCTGATCGAGTACCTGTGAGAATGCGTCATGGCATCGCGGGCTTTTATCCTGGCTGCTATTCCGCCTGTGCGAAGGTGCCAGCCAGATTTGGCAATTTGGCATCGCTCGACAATCAAGCGAGCGCCGCTATCGATGTCCAGGAAGGGTACGATGTTTCGCTCGCTTCAAAAATATAAAGTCTGCAATTCGAAATCAAGCCGAACGAACAGGAGCATAGTGTGGGCGAAGTGGTCAAGCTTGAGCGTCATGACGAGATCGGTGTCGTCACGGTCGACAGTCCTCTGTGAATGCGCTGAGCGCTGCGGTATCTTCGAGTGCATCAAGAGCGCAATCGATGACGCCCAGCTCAAGGGCATCGCGCCGCAGCACGGCATGGGCTTCGAGCAGCGCCTGCGCCACCAGCTCAAGTCCGGGATGGCCAGCGACGAGCTCCTTGATCCGATCAGCGAACGTGCGCTCGGTGATCTTGCCGACCTTCAGGCCAAAGCCGCGCAGCACGCCGCGTACGCTGTTCTCGATGGCGCGCATCTTCGACTGCAGCAGCTTGCGCGCCGTCAGAATGGCGCGGGTCTCCTGCGCTTCGATCTAATGCACTGGCCGGAACCAGCCCAAGGCATCCGCGAACGTGCCGCGTCTCCAGCAGCTCAACCGCAAGTCCTGCGTCCCGCATCGCCGCGTACAGCCATTGTGACAGGGGGCCCGCCTCCAGCCCAATCCGCTCCAGCACCAGCCCCAGCGACCGGAACCAGGCGATCAGCGCCTCCGGCTCGCTCGCAACTTTCGTCTCGCGCAAAATATTGCCTGTCCCGTCGACAACGCAGACGCTCGAGCATTCCAAAGACACGTCGATTCCTGCATATTGGTACATGGTCGTCCCTCAATGATGCTCGGAGCGGGCTCGCCCGACTCCGTTGACACCATCAGTTTGAGGGAGACCGCCTTCCAACCAACAGGCCGCTCGCCAGCAAAACTGCGCCGTAGCGAGCGGGCGGCCCGGCCCGTTACCCCATCTATTCCGGCCCGCGTACAGGGCCTTATCATGCGCTAAAGCGTGATGAAGTTAGGTTCGTCCATATCCTGAGTTTGCCAAGTAGTTTGCACATTCGTCGGAGGTGAAGAGCTTCAGAGCCTCACCGATTGCGAGGCAAACGGTTTCGACTGTTGGAGCGGCCGCTTTTCGGAGCAAGTGTTTGAGCTTGGCAAAGACCTGCTCAATGGGGTTCAGGTCGGGGGAATATTTGGGCAGAAAGAAGAGCTTTGCCCCTGCGGATCGGATGAGCTGCCGCACGGCTCTGCTTCGGTGGCTACCGAGATTGATGGGGTGGACGCCCCCTGACGGCATCGCTGTGCCAAAGTGGTGTCGTTGATCATCACTCGAACGGAGGCGTCCATGTTGGAAGTTAACACAATCGGGTTGGATCTGGCGAAGAATGTGTTCCAGGTGCATGGTGGGGATGCGTCGGGAAGTGTGCTGTTCAGAAAAAAACTTCGCCGCGATCAGGTGCCTGGGTTCTTTGCCACGCAACCGACCTGCACGGTTGCCATGGAGGCTTGTGCCGGCGGCCATTACTGGGCGCGGGAGATTGCGAAGCTGGGACATGCTGTCCGGTTGATCGCCCCAGGTTACGTCAAGCCTTTCGTGAAGCGGCAAAAGAACGATGCCGATGACGCCGAAGCGATCTGCGAAGCAGCCCAGCGGCCGACCATGCGGTTCGTTGCCGCGAAGAGCGAAGAGCAACAAGCTGCGGCCATGGTGTTTCGCGTTCGTGACCTTGTGGTGCGCCAGCGGACCCAGACCATCAATGCGATACGTGGGCATCTTGCCGAATTCGGACTGGTGGCCGCGCAGGGGCTCTTCCATGTGACCAAGCTTGTTGCTGCGATTGAGAAGGATTCCACCATCCCCGAAGCTGCCCGCCCAATCCTGTTTCTGCTCGTTGAGCAACTACGGTCGCTTGACGCGGAGTGGCCGTGCTTGACCGCGAGATTGCCCGGCGCGCCAGAGAGGATGCGGAAGCCCGGCGATTGATGACCATTCCCGGTATAGGACCGATCACCGCTACAGCACTTGCCGCGTTGGCCCCATCTGCTCAGACCTTCAAGAGAGGTCGCGATTTTGTGGCATGGCTTGGCCTCACGCCGCTGCAGCGCTCCTCGGGCGGCAAGCAGAAGCTCGGGGAGACATCCCGGATGGGCGAACGAACCTTGCGTCGCCTGCTGATCATCGGAGCCAGCGCCACCGTGCGCTGGGCCATGCGAAAGGGATCGATGACGGATCCTTGGCTCTCGCGGATGCTAGAGCGCAAGCCGCCCATGCTGGTGATCGTCGCCTTGGCCAACAAGACGGCGCGCATCGTATGGGCGTTGATGGCCAGGGGCGGCATTTACCGGACGTCGGCGTTGGCAGCGAGGTAGTCCGCTCCTCGAGCGGACTACCCAAGTGTGAGAAGGTCGAACGGAGAGTATGGCGCTACGGTCAAAGAGACGGGATCGGGAAAACCAGATCATGGATACGTGCTTCGAGCACGCGAGGTTGAGTTGGACCCGTTCCGCGAACTCCCATACGGGCCGGCGGCATGTAACAGCCGCATCAGAGGCCGGACACATGTCAGCACCCGACCACGCTCTGCGCTCTTTGAAAAGATTCTTCTTGCATCGACGGGGGCGTCCACACATGTCCATGATCACGATATCACCGGGACGGAGCGTCGGAAGGAGGACCTTCTCGACATAGAGGCGGAAGCTCTCGCCATCGATTGGTCCCTCGAGAAACCACGGCGCCTCGATCCGGTCATGGCGCAAGGCGGCCAGGAAATTCATGGTCCTCCAGCGACCGTGTGGAACTTTGGTGGGAAGCCTCTGGCCACGCGGTGCCCATCCCCGCAATACCGCCATATCAGTTCTGGTCCAGGTCTCGTCGATGAAGACCAGGCGCTCAGGTTCGACGCGATCTTGATATTTGATCCACTGGGCTCGCCGCCTTGCCACGTCGGGACGATCGCGTTCGCCAGCCGCCGCGCTTTTTTTGAAACTGAGCTTCTCGGAATGGACGAACTCGCACACTGAGCGGTAGTCGACCTTCAGCCCGCGTTCGGCGAGCTCGACGACCAAGCCGCGCAAGGTGAAGTCACCCGCGCTGATCCGTTGCAACACCCAGACACGAGGTTCGCCAGAAATCGCCTTCGGCCGGTGCCCGCCCATTTTGCCAGGCGCAAGGCTGCTGGTCTCTCGTTGCCGGCGCACCGTAAGCGGCAAGCTAAGGCCGTCAAGCGGCGTGGTTCCATGGCATAAGCGCGTCGATTTCGCTGCTCGGCCAGCCGTTGGCGATACGCCGAAGTGTCAGGGCGAGCCAAGCGAACGGATCGACGTTGTTCATTTTCGCCGTCTGCAGCAGTGTTGCGATTGTTGCCCAGGTTCGTCCGCCGCCGTCGCTGCCAGCGAAGAGGCTATTCTTTCTCGTGATTGTTTGTGGCCGGATGGCGCGCTCGACGATGTTGGAGTCGAGCTCGATGCGGCCATCGGTCAGGAAGCGTTCGAAGATGGCACGGCGCGAGACAGCATAGCGGATCGCCTCGGCCAATTTTGATTTGCCGGAGATCCGCCGCAAGGTCTGCTGCCAGAGATCGAAGAGATCTGGGACGATCGCCGCGGAGGCTTGCTGGCGCGCGGCAACGCGAGCGTCGGGGCTTTGACCGCGCACGGTTTTCTCGATCTGCCAGAGCTTCGCCATCCGCTCGACCGTCGCCGTTGCCACTTCTGAGCTCCCCGCAACATGCAGCTCGTAGAACTTGCGCCTGCAGTGTGACCAGCTTGCGTCAGGACAAGTCCTGGAAAGGAGGAAGAATGTGATCTGAAACCTTTCAACGTGACCCAGAGGGTTCGACGCCCTCCCGGCAAAGGCGGAGCCCGCCAGCCGGAAGCGAGTCTTGCATGGGTGACGGCAACGTCACTCGTGAAGCGTAGACAGCGGGTACTGAAGCCCTGTGACCAGCCTCGAAATCACGGTCGTGCTGAAGCCTTCGCCGTGTTGGATCCGGGGGCAGCACTGGGAAAGCCGCTATGGCCAGGCTGACCGGTTCGGCCGGGGTCTCTGAGCAGGGCAAAGGTACGGGATGGGACACCAGGAAACCTGAGAGGTCCCGTTTGTGCCCACATGGGAAAGCCGGCACGGAGCACCGGCCACAGCAACGCTCCAGGCCTGATGACCGACTTGGCGAGCATCGGGAGCGCGCACGCGAACACGAAAACACCAAGGCATGTGGAATCCCGAGGTGAAGACATAAGCCGACGGACGCGCGCGGCGGGAAGTCGTAGCGGCTTCGTAGTACCGAGGAAGGCGGGGAACTGGGCTCACCGGGACCCGCTCGAGGGAAGGGAGCCGTCACGCGTTAAGACCCATTGACGAGAAACACGGGAGGGAACGCTGAGTCCCACGAACCTGTCCACGAAACGACAATGGATAGCCGATCTGGCGAGGAAGAATCCCAAGCGGGTGCTGACCTCGCTGCATCACCTGATCGACCGTGAATGGATGCTCGAGGCCTATCGCCTGATGCGCAAGGATGGCGCGCCCGGCATCGACGGCATGATGGCGACGGACTATGAAGCGAACCTGGAGGCCAATCTCGATGATCTCCTGGCGCGCATCAAATCCGGACGTTACATCGCGCCGCCGGTGCGACGGCACTACATCCCGAAGGCGGATGGGACCGAACGGCCACTCGGCATCCCGACATTGGAAGACAAGGTGGCACAGCGGGCGATTCTCCTGCTGCTGGAGCCAATCTACGAGACCGACTTCTTGTCGTGCTCGTATGGCTTCCGACCGGGACGATCGGCCCATGATGCCCTACACGCTCTGCGCAATGGGTTCATGGAGCAAGGGCTGCGTTGGGTGGTGGACGTCGATATCTCGAAATACTTCGACACCATCGATCACACGCACCTGCGCCGATTCCTCGATCAGCGAGTCACGGACGGCGTCGTCCGGAGGATGATTGATAAATGGCTGAAGGCGGGGGTGCTCGAAAAGGGCGTCTTGCGCCGCACGACTGGTGGAACGCCCCAAGGCGGCGTGATCTCGCCACTGCTTGCAAACATCTATCTGCACTATGTGCTGGATGAATGGTTCGAGCAGGTGGCGCGACCGCGGCTCAAAGGGCGATGCCAACTGGTCCGATACGCTGATGACG
>NZ_JACMYP010000156.1 GCF_020889705.1 Bradyrhizobium altum
AGCGCGTCGGCCGATGATGCTCGTGCTCAACATGATCGATATCGCAAGGCGCCGCGGCGTCACGATCGATCTCGATCGCATGTCGCAGGAGCTCGGCCTGCCGATCGTGACCTCGGTTGCGGTCCGCAAGGGCGGTGTCGACGAGCTCTTGAAGCGGACCGACGAATTCCTGGCGCGGTCGCATGAGGCGGCGGCCAGCGAGTGGGCGGCGCCGACGATTGCCGACCTCAAGGCGGCGCAGCGCGAGGCGGACCGCATCATCGCGGCAGCCGTCACGCTGCCGACCAAGCCCGACACGCTGACCAACCGGATCGATTCGGTCGTGCTGCATCCGGTCTGGGGTCTCATGATCCTGGCCGTGATCCTGTTCGTGATGTTCCAGGCGGTGTTCACCTGGGCGCAGCCGGCGATGGAATTGCTGTCGGACGGCTTCTCCGCGCTCGGGCAGCTGATCCACGATTTGCTGCCGGAAAGCTGGAGCCTGTTGCAGAGCTTCCTGCAGAACGGCCTCATCTCGGGCGTCGGCAGCGTCATCGTGTTCCTGCCGCAGATCATCATCATCTTCCTGTTCATCCTGCTGCTGGAAGATTTCGGCTACATGGCGCGCGCCGCATTCCTGATGGACCGCATCATGGGCGGCGCCGGGCTGCACGGCCGCGCCTTCATTCCGCTGCTGTCGAGTTTTGCCTGCGCCATCCCCGGCATCATGGCGACGCGGGTGATCGACAACCGACGCGACCGCCTGACCACGATCCTGATCGCGCCGCTGATGACCTGCTCGGCGCGGATTCCGGTCTATACGCTGATCATCTCGGCCTTCGTTCCGGCGACCTCGCTGTGGGGCTTCGTCAATCTGCAGGGGCTCGTGATGTTCGGCCTCTATGCCGCCGGCATCACCAGCGCGCTGACGGTCTCGGCGATCGCAAAGTTCTTTCTCTGGCGCGACCATGCGCCGGCGCCGTTCATGCTGGAATTGCCCGACTACAAGGTGCCGCGGCTGCGCAGCATCGCGATCGGCGTGCTCAATCGCGCGAAGATGTTCCTGTATCGCGCCGGCACCACGATCCTCTCGATGATGGTGCTGATCTGGTTCCTGGCCTCGTTCCCGACCGCGCCGGCCGGCGCCGAGGGGCCGGCGATCAACTACAGCTTCGCCGCGATGATCGGCCACGCGCTCGAGCCGCTGCTGCGGCCGATCGGCTTCAACTGGCAGATCGCGGTGGCGCTGATCCCGGGCATGGCGGCACGCGAGGTCGCGGTCGCGGCGCTTGGCACGGTCTATTCGATCGAGGGCGGCAAGGAGGCGGCCGAGCAGATCGGCCAGGTGCTGGCGCAGAAATGGACGCTGGCGACCGCGCTGTCGATGCTGGTCTGGTACATCTTCGCCCCGCAATGCGCCTCGACGCTCGCGGTGATCCGCCGCGAGACCGGCGGCGCGAAGTGGATGGTGGTGACGTTCCTGTACATGCTCGTGCTGGCCTATGCCGCGAGCTTCCTGACCTTCAATCTGGCGCAGGCGCTGGGGCTGCATTAGCCGGGCCGTCGCGTTCTGTCGCGGCGGCAATGGGTGCAACCGGGCGGGCGACGAAGTAGAGTTCGTTCGGGGGCGCCTCTCGCGCATCCACGGGTTCCCTGCGAGACCACGCAATGTCGACGTTCGGCCTGGAGCGGGTATTTTCGCCTCGAAGCATCGCCGTCGTCGGCGGCAGCCCGCGGCCGTCGTCGCTCGGCGCGGCGGTGCTGCGAAACCTCAAAGCGAGCGGCTTCGCCGGCAGGCTGGGCGTCGTCAACCGGCACTATGCGGACGTTGATGGCGAGCCCACCGTTGCCGACCTGAAATCACTTCCGTTCGTTCCCGACCTCGTCGTCATCAGCGCACCGGCGGCGGCGATCCCGGAGATCGTGGCGGAGGCCGGGCTCGCCGGCGTTGCCGGCGTCGCGATCCTGTCGGCCGGCCTTGGCCACGGCGCAGGCTCGCTCGCGGAGATCGTGGAGCGGACGGCGCGGCGGCACGGCATGCGCCTGGTCGGGCCGAACTGCCTCGGCGTCATGGTGCCGAGCGCGAAGCTCAATGCGAGCTTCGCCTCGCATCAACCGTCCGAGGGCCATGTCGCGCTGATCTCGCAGTCCGGCGCGGTCGCGTCGGCGATGATCGAGTGGGCGGCGGAGCGGCGGCTCGGCTTCTCGGGCATCGCCTCGATCGGCGACCAGCTCGATGTCGACGTCGCCGACCTCTTGGATTATTTCGCGCTCGACGATCATACCAGCGCGATCCTGATCTACCTCGAAGCGGTCAAGGATGCGCGCAAGTTCATGTCGGCGGCGCGCGCCGCGGCCCGCATGAAGCCGGTCGTTGTCGTCAAGTCGGGACGGATGGCGGAGGGGGCAAAGGCCGCCGCGACCCACACCGGCGCGCTGGCCGGCTCCGATGCGGTCTATGACGCCGCGTTCCGCCGCGCCGGCATGCTGCGGGTCTACGATCTTCGCCAGTTGTTCGACTGCGCCGAGCTGCTCGGCCGTGGCTTCGTGCCGCGCGGCAACCGGCTTGCGATCCTGACCAATGGCGGCGGGCTCGGCATCCTCGCCACCGATCGGCTGGCCGAGCTCGGCGGCGTTCCCGCGACACTGCTGCCGCAGACCATCGCGCGGCTCGACGAGTTGCTGCCGCAGGGCTGGTCGTCAGCCAATCCCGTCGACATCGCAGGCGATGCCGATGCTGCCCGTTACGTGGTGGCGCTCAACGCGCTGCTCGATGACGCCAACAACGACGCCGTCCTGGTCGCGAACGTGGAAACCGCGGGGGCGCCGGCCGAGGGCATTGCCGAGGCGGTGGCGCAGTGCGTGCGTGACCGCAGGACCAAACGAAGTGCCGTCGCCGCATTGGTGCTTGCGGCGTGGGTCGGCGCCGACGAGCGCACCGGCGCGATCTTCGAGGCGGCGCGGATTCCGCACTTCCCGACCGAGGACGATGCGGTGCGCGCCTTCATGTATCTGGTGCGCTATCGCGAGGCCTCCACGGCGCTCGCGGCGACCCCGCCGGGCGTCGCATCGGTGTTCACGCCGGAGACGGCCGCGGCGCGGCATGTGGTCGTAAAGGCGTTGTCGGAAGGGCGCGCCTGGCTCGATCCCGCCGAGATCGTCGCGCTGTTCGAGGCCTATCGCATTCCGATCGTGACGACGGTTGTCGCTGACAGTGCCGAGGACGCTGCCGAGAAGGCGCTGCCGTTCCTCGCCGAGGGGCACGCGATCGTGGTCAGGGTGCTCTCGCGCGACATCAGGCACGCGTCCGAAGTCGGCGGCGTGATCCTCGACCTGCGCACCAAGGACAGCGTCGTCGAAGCGGCAAGGACGGTGCTCGAACGCGCCCGAAGCGCGCGGCCGGATGCGACGCTGCAAGGCGTCACGATCCAACCGATGATCGTGCGGCGTGCGGCGCGCGAACTGATTCTCGGCATCGCCGACGATCCGACCTTCGGCCCGGTGATGGTATTCGGCCGCGGCGGCCCTGCGGTCGAGGTGATCAACGACAAGGCGGTGGCGCTGCCGCCGCTCGACATGAATCTCGCCCATGAGCTGGTCGGGCGGACGCGCGTCTCGCGGCTGCTCGGCGGCTATGGCGATGTGCCGGCCGTCCCGGCCGAATTGGTGCCGCTCACCCTGGTCAAGCTGGCGCAGATGGCGGCCGACATTCCCGAGGTCGCCGAGCTCGATATCAATCCGATGTTGGCGGACGAGACCGGTGTGCTCGCACTCGATGCGCGGGTGGCGATCCGCAAGCCGGCGCGGCTGTTCGCCGGTCAAACCAGACTAGCGGTCAGGCCGTATCCGTCGCAATGGGAGGGCGAGCTGGCGCTACGCGACGGCTCGCGCGTCACGGTGCGCCCGATGCGGCCGGAGGACGAGCCGATGGTCGCCGAGTTCTTCAAGCGCGTCACCGCCGAAGACCTCAGGCTGCGCTTCTTCCACGCGATGAAGGAATTCTCGCACGCCTTCATCGCGCGCCTCACCCAACTCGACTACGCGCGCGCGATGGCGTTCGTAGCGCTCGATCCGGGCACCGGCGAGATGATGGGAGCGGTCCGGCTGCATTCGGACTCGCTGTACCAGAACGCCGAATATGCGATCCTGCTGCAGTCCAATCTCAAGGGCAAAGGGCTTGGCTGGGCGCTGATGCAGCTCCTGATCCACTATGCGCGGTCGGAGGGATTGAAGCGTCTCTCCGGCCAGGTGCTGACCGAGAACACCACGATGATCGGGATGTGCCGCGATCTCGGCTTCACCGTCACGATGGATCCGGAGGATCACAGCATCGTCGATGTCGTGCTCGACCTCGATCGACCTGCCGTCGATGCGATCGGCGCCGATATCCTGATCCGGCCCGCGGCGGCTGGCCGCTAAAGCATGATCCGGAAAAGTGCGAAGCGGCTTTCCGAAAAGGTCATGCTCAAACAATGAAACAAAGCACGATGACGATTCGACCGAATCCCATCGTGCTTTAGCGACAGCGCCAGCCGCGGCTGCGTCGGATCAGATCTGGCGTTCGACCATCTTGAACTTGAGCTCGGCGATCGCTTCCGAGGGGTTGAGGCCCTTCGGGCACGCCTTGGCGCAGTTCATGATGGTGTGGCAGCGATAGAGGCGGAACGGATCCTCGAGATTGTCGAGCCGCTCGCCGGTCGCTTCATCGCGGGAGTCGGTGACCCAGCGCGTGGCCTGCAGCAGCGCGGCGGGACCGAGGAAGCGCTCGCTGTTCCACCAGTAGCTCGGGCACGAGGTCGAGCAGCAGGCGCACAGGATGCACTCGTAGAGCCCGTCGAGCTTCTCGCGGTCCTCGTGGCTCTGCCTCCACTCCTTCTGCGGCGTCGGAGTCGTGGTCTTCAGCCACGGCTCGATCGAGGCATACTGGGCGTAGAAATTGGTCAGGTCGGGCACGAGGTCCTTCACCACCGGCTGGTGCGGCAGCGGATTGACCTTCACCGCGCCGCCGGCGCCCACGTCGTGCATCGACTTGGTGCAGGCCAGCGTGTTCTGGCCGTCGATGTTCATCGCGCAGGAGCCGCAGACGCCTTCGCGGCAGGAGCGGCGGAAGGTCAGCGTCGGATCGATGTGGTTCTTGATCCAGATCAGGCCGTCCAGCACCATCGGACCGCAATCATGGGTATCGACATAATAGGTGTCGACGCTCGGATTCTTGCCGTCGTCCGGGTTCCAGCGATACACCCGGAACTCGCGCGTTTCGGTGGCGCCGGCCGGCTTCGGCCAGGTCTTGCCACCGGAGATCTTCGAATTCTTCGGAAGTGCGAATTCAACCATGCTTGCTCGCCTTCGTTCTCAGTAGACCCGCGCCTTCGGCGGGATGTACTGCACATCATTGGTCATCGTGTAGTCGTGGACGGGACGATAGTCGATCGCGGTCTTGCCGGCCGGATCGATCCAGGTCAGCGTGTGCTTCATCCAGTTCTTGTCGTCGCGCGCCGAGAAGTCTTCGCGCGCATGCGCGCCGCGGCTCTCGGTGCGGTTGGCGGCCGAATCCATTGTCACGACCGCCTGCACGATCAGATTGTCGAATTCCAGCGTCTCGATCAGGTCGGAATTCCACACCAGCGAGCGGTCCGACACCGAGATGTCGCCGACGCCGCCATAGACCTTGTGGATCAGGTTCTGGCCTTCCTGCAGCACGTCGCCGGTGCGGAACACCGCGCAATTGTTCTGCATCACATGCTGCATGCTGTCGCGCAGCTTCGCGGTCGGCGTGCCGCCGGAGGCGTAGCGGAAGTGATCGAGCCGGCCGAGTGCGCGGTCGGCCGAATCCTTCGGCAGCTCCGGCTGCTTGGCGTTCGCCGTCAGCTTGTCGGCAAGGCGCAGCGCCGCGGCGCGGCCGAACACCACGAGGTCGATCAGCGAGTTGGAGCCGAGGCGGTTGGCGCCATGCACCGAGACGCAGGCGGCTTCGCCGATCGCCATCAGGCCCGGCACCACCGAATTGTCGTCGCCGTTGCGCTTGGTCAGCACCTCGGCGTGATAGTTGGTGGCGATGCCGCCCATGTTGTAGTGCACGGTCGGTACGATCGGGATCGGCTCGCGGGTGACGTCGACATTGGCGAAAATCTTCGCCGATTCGGAGATGCCCGGCAGCCGCTCATGCAGCACCTTCGGATCGAGGTGATCGAGGTGCAGGAAGATGTGATCCTTCTTCTTACCGACGCCGCGGCCTTCGCGGATCTCGATCGTCATCGCGCGCGAGACGACGTCGCGCGAGGCGAGGTCCTTGGCCGATGGCGCGTAGCGCTCCATGAAGCGCTCGCCTTCGGAGTTGACGAGATAGCCGCCTTCGCCGCGGGCGCCTTCGGTGACGAGACAGCCCGAGCCGTAGATGCCGGTCGGATGGAACTGGACGAACTCCATGTCCTGCAGCGGTAGTCCGGCGCGCAGCACCATGCCGCCGCCGTCGCCGGTGCAGGTGTGTGCCGAGGTGCAGGACGCATAGGCGCGGCCATAGCCGCCGGTCGCCAGGATCGTGGTCTGGGCGCGGAAGCGATGCAGCGTGCCGTCGTCGAGCTTCAGCGCGATCACGCCGCGGCAGACGCCCTGGTCGTCCATGATCAGGTCGATGGCGAAGAATTCGATGAAGAACTCGGCCGCGTGGCGCAGCGACTGGCCATACATCGTGTGCAGCATGGCGTGGCCGGTGCGGTCGGCCGCGGCGCAGGTGCGCTGCGCCTGACCCTTGCCGTAGTCCAGGGTCATGCCGCCGAACGGGCGCTGATAGATCTTGCCGTCCTCGGTGCGCGAGAACGGAACGCCCCAATGCTCGAGCTCGTAGACCGCGTCGGGCGCGTTGCGCACCATGTATTCGATCGCGTCCTGGTCGCCGAGCCAGTCCGACCCCTTCACGGTGTCGTACATGTGCCAGCGCCAGTCATCGGGATGCATGTTGCCGAGCGAGGCCGAGATGCCGCCCTGCGCCGCAACGGTGTGCGAGCGGGTCGGGAACACCTTGGTGATGCAGGCGGTGCGCAGGCCCGCTTCCGAGCAGCCGACCACGGCGCGCAGGCCCGCACCACCGGCGCCGACCACGACGACGTCGTAGGTGTGGTCCTGGATCGGGTAGGCCTTGCCATTGGTAGCCGGGCCACTGCCGTTGGTGGCCTTGCCGTTTCCTTCACCGGCCATGGGTTATACTCCCGACGACAATTTGAGAATTGCGTAGATCGAGGCCAATGCGACCGCGACGCAGAAGAAGTTGTTCGCCATCACGCAGGCGATCTTCAGCTTCTCGTTATGGATGTAGTCCTCGAACACGACCTGCATGCCGATCTTCATGTGCCAGGTGCTGGCGACGATGAAGAGCAGCAGGATGATGGCGATCGGGATCGAGCCGAGGATCTGTGCCGCGCCGGCATGATTGCGGCCGATCAGCATGATCACCACGACGATCACGGGAACGATCAGGAGCGTCATCGCAACCGCGGTGAGGCGCTGACGCCAGAAATCGCCCGTGCCGGTATGGGCGGAGCCGAGGCCGCGGACGCGCTCCAGCGGCGTGCGCATCGAAGAGGGGCCGCTCATCGTCCACCTCCAACCGCGTAGGCAATGATCCAGACCAGCACGGTCAGCACGATGCCGGCGACCAGCGCGCCCCAGGTCAGGGCTTCGCGCTCATTGGCCTTGAAGCCGTAGCCGAGGTCCCAGACGAAATGCCGGATGCCGCTGCACAGATGGTGCATCAGCGCCCACGTGTAGCCGAACACGATCAGCCTGCCGATCGCGCTGCCGGTGAAGGCCTGGACGTTGGCATAGGCGGTCGGGCCGGAGGCGGCTGCGATCAGCCACCAGGCGAGCAGCAGGGTGCCGAAATAGAGTGCCACACCTGTGGCGCGGTGGACGATGGACAGCGCCATCGTCAGCGTCCACCGGTAGGTCTGCAAATGGGGTGAAAGCGGTCGTTCGATCCTGGCGGTCATCGGCGGGCTTTATGTTGTGAGGGACCGCGGCCGGCCCATCGGGGAACGCGGTAGAGGAGTTCTATTTACGGAGTCGGATCAGCCCGCGCAACGGCCAAATAGCCTTCGGTCGAACCGAAGTTCATTGTTAGAGTTGCCGAATTCTGATTGATCCGCAGTGTGGTATACCAGATGCAAGGTCGAGTGAACCAAGAACTGAATCTTAAGACCCGTGGATCGACAGACGCGTTTAACGGCGCACGGATGGGGCCCGGACGGCATCGATTTGACCCCATTGTTCCACCAGATAATCGACAAATGCCTTGATCTTAGGCGATGCGAGGCGCGCCGGTTGAAGCATCAAATGCAGCGGCGTCGGCATCGGCTCATGGTCGATCAGCAGGCGCTGCAGCCGGCCGCTCGCGAGATCGGACTGCACCTGCCACGACGGCACACGGACGATGCCCGCTCCATCCCGCGCCGCACCAACCAGCGCGTCGAGGCTATTCATCCAGAGCCGACCGGATATGCGGAATTTGCGGCCCGTCTTCGAACCATCGGCAAATCGCCAGTCCGCGGTGCCCGGCGAATCGGAAAACACGAGGCAGTCATGCGCCGAAAGCTCGTCCGGCGTCCGCGGCTCACCGCGCCGAGCAAGATACTCAGGTGATGCGCACACGATCATCTGCAGATCGGTGAGCTTGCGTGCAACGAGCTGCGAATCGCGCAGGCGGCCGATGCGGACCGCGAGATGGATATCCTCCTCGACCATATCGACGGCGCGATCGATCAACAGCAGGTCGACAGAAAGTGCCGGATAGCGGCGCAGAAACTCGACCAGCAATGGTGCGATCACCAGCCGTCCGATCAGGCTCGGCGAGCTCAGCCTGATCCGGCCCGACGGTTGATGCGGGTCCCGCGCCAGCGCCGCCTCGATCTCCCTGACCTCGCCGAGAATGGATTTCGCGCGCTCGTAGAGAACGCGTCCGTCATCGGTCAGCGCGAGCTGGCGGGTGGTGCGCAGCAGCAGGCGGGTGCCGAAATGCTCTTCAAGCGCGCTGATCTGGCGGCTGACCGAGGTCAGCGAACTCGGCAGCGACCGCGCCGCCGCCGACAGGCTGCCGGTCTCGACCGCGCGGACAAAGGCTGCCATCGCCGCAAGCTGGTCCAAGCTCGATCCTTCCGCATTTCGCAAGAGAGCCTGCTCAAGAGCATAGATACTCCCGAATCTCAAAAGGGGCTATTGCTGTCCGCGAACAGTCTCAAGACGGCGCTAGTGCCTGCGTGCGGGCGCCAACCACTGCGCGAAGGACATGATGGCCGGCCTCGATCCCAAGGAATTGCTCGAACTCGCACTGCTGCTGATCGCGGTCGGCGCGCTGTCGGGATTTCTCGCCGGCCTGTTCGGCATCGGTGGCGGCGCGATCCTGGTGCCGGTGTTCTACGAATGCTTTCGCCTCGCCGGCGTGCCGCTCGAGGTGCGGATGCCGCTCTGCATCGGAACCTCGCTCGCGATCATCATCCCGACCTCGCTGAGCTCGTTTCGCGCCCATTATCGCCGCGGCGCGGTCGACATGGAGATCCTGAAGCGTTGGTGGCTGCCGATCGTGATCGGCGTCGCCGCCGGCAGCGTCACCGCGCGCTTCGCACCGGAGCGGCTGTTCAAGATCGTGTTCGTCGTGGTGGCGTGGTCGGCCGCGGCGCGGCTGCTGTTGGCGCGCGAGACCTGGAAGTTCGGCGACGACGTGCCGAAGGGTTTCCTGATGCGCGTCTACGGCTTCTTCGTCGGCCTGCTGTCGACGCTGATGGGCATCGGCGGCGGCCTGTTCGCCAATCTCTTGATGACCTTCTACGGCCGCCCGATCCATCAGGCGGTCGCGACCTCCTCGGCGCTCGCGGTGCTGATCTCGATCCCCGGCGCGCTCGGCTATGTCTATGCCGGTTGGCCTGCCGCCGCGCGCTTTCCTGACGTCACGGCGCTGCAGCTGCCGTTCGCGCTCGGTTATGTCTCGCTGATCGGCGCGCTGTTGGTGATGCCGACCACGCTCGTCACCGCGCCGCTCGGCGTCAAAGTCGCGCACGCTCTGTCGAAGCGCGCGCTGGAGATGGCGTTCGGGGCCTATCTCTTCATTGTCGGCGGACGGTTCGTGATCAGCCTCGCCGGCGGTCACTAGCCGGAGTCAGTCCTTCAACCGGACTTCGCTGTTGCCCCAATACCGCATATCGCCGACCCCTTCGATGCGATCCATGTCAGAGAGCACCTTCAAGCGCGCCGCGGTCGCTTCATGACTGATCGCCCAGCCAAGTTCCTTGTAGCGTTTTTCTGCAATGGTCACGAACCACACGACCTTCCGCCACCGCGGCGTCAGAAGCGACAAGATGACCTCGTCGAGCTGATCTTCGGTCACTGAAGACGGAAGCTTCACCTCGCTCCATGCCAGTTCGCTGAAGAGTATGCTTGGCTTCCGCTCCTCGGTGGGTGGCAGCAAGTCCGGATATTGCTCGCAAATCGGAAGGAGAAGCTTGTCTTCGAGGTCCGCAATGACCTCTTGAACCGAATGATGGAATCGGGTCCGTTCCTGCTTGCCGAGCCCTGCAATGGCCATTTCAGCCTTGTACATTGCGTCCAAAGCATCGAAGATTTGTAGACAAATCCTCTCGGCATACTCGCGGTTCATCGTTCCCTCGCGAAATCCTTCTTTCCTCAAGCCTTCGAATAAATATCCTTATACATATCCCGCAAAATGTTCTTCTGCACCTTGCCCATCGCATTGCGCGGCAATTCGTCGACGACGAAGACGCGCTTGGGCATCTTGAATTTGGCGAGCCGCCCGTCGAGCGCCTTCAGCACCGAGGCCTCGCTGATATCGGCGCCTTTGCTGCAGACCAGAACGGCGGTGACGCCTTCGCCGAAATCGGCATGCGGCACGCCGATCACGGCGGATTCGATCACGCCGGGCATGGCGTCGATCTCGCTTTCGATTTCCTTCGGGTAGACGTTGAAGCCGCCGGAGATCACGAGATCCTTGCCGCGGCCGAGGATGTGGACATAGCCCTTGCCGTCGATCTTGCCGAGGTCGCCGGTGATGAAGAAGCCGTCGCTGCGGAATTCGGCCTTGGTCTTCTCCGGCATGCGCCAGTAGCCCTGGAACACGTTCGGGCCCTTGATCTCGATCATGCCGATGGTCTCGCGCGCAAGCTCCTTGCCGGTGTCGGGATCGGTGACGCGCACCGAGACGCCGGGCAGCGCGAAGCCGACCGCGCCGGGCACGCGGTCACCGTCATAGGGGTTGCTCGTGTTCATGTTGGTCTCGGTCATGCCGTAGCGCTCGAGCACGGCGTGGCCGGTGCGATCAGACCATTCGCGGTGGGTGTCGGCGAGCAGCGGCGCGGAGCCCGAGATGAACAGCCGCATGTGCTTGGTCGCGTCCTTGTTCAGGCCGGGATTCTGCAACAGGCGGGTGTAGAAGGTCGGCACGCCCATCATCACGGTGGCGCGGGCCATCAGCTTTAGGATCGCGTCCGGATCGAACTTCGGCAGGAAGATCATCGAGGCGCGCGAGAATAGCGTCACGTTGCTCGCCACGAACAGTCCGTGGGTATGATAGATCGGCAGCGCGTGGATCAGCACGTCCTTGTCGGTGAAGCGCCAGTAGTCGACCAACGAGTACGAATTCGACGCCAGATTGTCGTGCGACAGCATCGCGCCCTTGGAGCGGCCGGTGGTGCCCGACGTGTAGAGGATCGCGGCGAGGTCGTTATTGCCGCGCGGCACCGTGGCGAATTCCTTAGGCGCCTTGTAGGCGGCCTCGGTCAGCGAGCCCTTGCCTGTCGGATCGAGCGTCTCGACCTTGGCGCCCACCTTGGCGGCGATCGCCCTGATGCCGTCCAGCTTGGAGGGATCGCAGACCACCAGCGCCGGTTCGGCGTCTGATATGAAGTATTCGAGCTCGTTCAGCGTATAGGCGGTGTTGAGCGGCAGATAGACGCCGCCAGCGCGCACGGTGGCGAGATAGAGCACCAGGGCCGAAACCGACTTCTCGGTCTGCGCCGCGACGCGGTCGCCCGGTTTGACGCCGCGTTCCACCAGTACGTTCGCCATCTGGCCCGCGCGCGCAATCAGGTCGCCATAGGAGATGCGGCTGCCGTCGAGCTGCTCGATTGCCAGCCGGTTGGGGTCGTCGAGGCCGTCGAACAGGCGGGAAAACAGGTTGGCGTTGGTGGTCGTGTTCATGCAACATCCCCTGAGGGGCGAAAGCGCCGGTAAAGGTCCGGTTGGATTAGCAAAAACGCCCTTCGGAAAGCAACGGAGACAGTTTGCATGACAAATAATGGGAAACGCGTGGCCTGGGTCACCGGCGGCGGCACCGGAATCGGCGAATCCGGGGCGGAATTCCTGGCTGCGGACGGCTGGACGGTGGTGGTCTCCGGCCGCCGCAAGGAAGAGCTCGACCGCGTGGTGGCCAACATCACGAAAAAGGGCGGCAAGGCCGAGGCGATCCCGCTCGACGTCAGCAACAAGGCCGACGTCAACAAGGCCGCCGAGGCGATCGTCGGCAAACACGGCCGCATCGACCTCCTGGTCAACAGCGCCGGCATCAATGTGCCGAAGCGCAGCTGGGCCGACATGGAGCTGGAAGGCTGGGACAAGCTGGTCGAGGTCAACCTCAACGGCGTGCTCTATTGCATGCGCGCGGTGCTGCCGACGATGCGCAAGCAGCAGGACGGCTGCATCATCAATGTCGCCTCCTGGGCCGGCCGCCACGTTTCGAAGATGCCGGGCCCGGCCTACACCACGACCAAGCACGCGGTGCTGGCGCTGACCCATTCCTTCAACATGGACGAATGCGTCAACGGCCTGCGCGCCTGCTGCCTGTCGCCGGGCGAGGTCGCAACCCCGATCCTGAAGCAGCGGCCGGTGGTGCCGAGCGAAGCCGAGCAGGCCAGGATGCTGCAACCGGAGGATTGCGGCCGCACCATCGCCTTCGTCGCCAGCATGCCGGCGCGGGTCTGCATGAATGAGATCCTGATCAGCCCGACGCACAACCGCGGCTTCATTCAGACGCCGACGAACCGGGATTAGGTACAACTTCCTCAACGGGTCGTCCCTGCGAAAGCAGGGACCCATAACCACCGGTGTTGGCTATTGGCATCCGCTGGAGCCACAGCCTTCGCAAACCGACCATTCGTGGTTATGGGTCCCGGCTCGCGCTTTGCTTGGCCGGGACGACGGCGTAAACGGTTAACTCATCCGCGATCTAGATCACTCGCTGATCTCGTTCAGCTCCTTGCCGGAATGCTCGGGCACGAACAGGTACACGCCGACCGCCATCGCGATCATCAGCACGGGGATGCAGAGGAACGACAGCGCGAACGAGCCGGTGTGCTGCTGGAGCGCGATCGAGACGAACGGGAACAGCACGAAGCCGACGAAATAGGCGATCGCCCAGACCACGCCGTTGGCGGCGCCGCGGATGCGGGTCGGGAAGATTTCGGCCGTCAGCGTCGTGCTCGGGCCCCAGAAGCCGAGGAAGCCGAGACACCAGGCGAGCCCGAACGCCCATAGCAGGACGCGATCCTCGGAATAGACCCAGAGCGTCATGAAGATCGCGCCCTCGATCAGGGTCACGATGAAGGTGCGGCGGCGGCCGATCTTGTCGATCAGCCAGCCGACCAGGCACAGGCCAAGGAAGCCGCACAGGCCGTAGAACACGTAGAACAGGCTGTATTCCACGGTCGACCAATGCTTCTCGGTCGAGAGGTAAAGCGGCATCCAGGCGCCGACCGTGCCGTAGATGCAGGTGCTGGCGCAGGCCACGAACAGCGCCACTAATGTCGAAGGCAGCACGTCGGGCATGAACACCTGGCGGATGCCGACCGACTTGGCCTTGCCGAACCAGGCGCTGTCATCGCCGCTGACCGTGCCGCCGCGCGCCAGCGTCTCCGAGATACGCCGCTTGCGATCCTGCGCGCGCACCCAATAGGGCGATTCCGGACAGGTGGAGCGGATATAGATCGCGAGCAGCGCGATCACGCCGGGCACCATCACAGCGATACGCCAGCCGTAATTGGCGGCAACCAGCCCGGTGATCGCGCCGGCGAGCGTGGCGCCGAGGCACCAGGCCGAGCGCGTGATGCTGATGACGCGGCCGCGCAGCCGGGCCGGCCAGGTCTCCGCCACCAGCATCGAGCCGAGCGACCATTCGCCGTTGAGCGCGAAGAACAGCAGCGAGCGCGCGATCACGAAGACCGCGAAGGTCGGCGACAGCGCCGCGACCGGCATCAGGAGCGAGAACAGCGCGATGTTGACCGCGAGCAGCGTGCGGCGGCCGTAGCGATCGGCGAGCCACGGCCAGAAATAGAGCCCGGCGATGCCGACGAACAGCGCGATCTGCATGCCGGAGCGGTATTCCGGCAGGCTCAGCTGGAATTCCTTGATCACCATCGGCGAGATCAGCGCGAAGATGACGCCGTCCATGCCGTCAAAGCCCCAGCCGAGCGCGTTGGCGGTGGCGATGTGCCAATGGGTTTTCGTCAGCTCGGTGCTGCCGGCGACGGCACGGTAGTTGGCGTATTGCAGGTGTTTCTGTTCGAGAGGGCCGACGTCGCTGCCAGCATCGTTCACCCCAGGCGTGGCGTGGCCGTCAGCCGTAATGCTGCTCATGATTGCTTCTCCCCACGACCGCCTGCCCGCGAAGCTGCGCCGCAATCTCAGGCTGAACCAATCAGGCAAGGGCGGCAAGCGAATTGCTCGCGGCAGCGCACCCGTCCATTCCGCTGAATGGAATGGTGGCGGGATGCGCAAAGCACCGCGTATACGAAGCGCGCTTCAGACGGTTTCAGGAATCACAAAGAGTTATTTCCGGAAACCACCCCGAAAACCTCCCGTAGCTCGAGCCAACGACGCTGCATTGATCAACCAACACGCGCCGTTGTTGCCCCTTCATCGCCGGCGAAGCCTCGCCGGCTGGATACCTCATCGGGAGACGAACCATGTCGAAGCGTATTGCCTATCTCGCCGCCGCCGCCTTCAGCGCGCTTGCGATCACTGCCACCGTCGTGGCGCCGGTCCGCGCCGAGGAAAAGACCGTGATGGTCGGTGGCGCCGCGATGTTCCCATCCAAGAACATCGTCCAGAACGCCGTCAATTCGAAGGACCACACCACCCTCGTCGCAGCGGTGAAGGCCGCTGGCCTGGTCAGCACGCTGGAAGGCAAGGGCCCGTTCACGGTGTTTGCGCCGACCAACGCCGCGTTCGGCAAGCTGCCGGCCGGAACCGTCGACAATCTGGTCAAGCCCGAGAACAAGGCGACGCTGACCAAGATCCTCACCTACCATGTGGTGCCCGGCAAGCTCGAGGCCTCCGACCTCACCGACGGCAAGAAGCTGAAGACCGCCGAGGGCGAGGAACTGACCGTCAAGAAGCAGGACGGCAAGGTCTGGATCGTCGATGCCAAGGGCGGCACCTCGATGGTGACGATCTCCAACGTCAACCAGTCGAACGGCGTCATCCATGTGGTCGACACCGTGCTGATGCCGGCGATCTAACGCCCGGCGGGCCGATTTAGTCCAGAACGCCTGACGAAACAGCGAGCCGGAGCCTCGCCCCGGCTCGCATTTTTGTGACCAGATGGAGTGGCGTATATCGAACTGATGATGCGCGACCCCGTAACGGAACGCCGGTTCCCGGCGTATAAGCCGGTAACGACCACGAGCAGAGACATTCCATGACGAGCCTTGCCGTCAGCGACCACCAGACAGAGACCGCGACGCCTGCGAAGGCGATCCAGCCGGTCTGGGTGCGCATGGTGCACTGGATCAACGCATTCGCGATGCTCCTGATGATCATGTCCGGCTGGCAGATCTATAATGCCTCGCCGCTGTTTGGCTTCACCTTCTCGCGGAGCATCACGCTGGGCGGCTGGCTCGGCGGCGCGCTGCTCTGGCACTTCGCCGCGATGTGGCTGCTGATGGTCAACGGCCTGATCTATCTGGCGCTCGGCTTCGCCACCGGCCGCTTCCGCAAGAAGCTGCTGCCGATCACCCCTGGCGGCGTGATTGCCGATACCAAGGCGGCGCTGACCTTCAAGCTCTCGCATGACGATCTCAGCAAGTACAATTCGGTGCAGAAGCTGCTCTATACCGGCATCATCACCGTCGGCGTCGTCATCGTGCTGTCCGGCCTGTCGATGTGGAAGCCGGTGCAGTTGCATTGGCTGGTCTCGCTGTTCGGCGGTTACGACATCGCCCGCTACGTTCATTTCACGTGCATGGCGCTGATCGTGGCCTTCCTGGTGATCCATGTCGCGCTCGCGCTGCTGGTGCCGAAGAGCCTGCGGGCGATGATCATCGGACGCTAGGGCATGATCCCGAAAAGTGGAAACCGGTTTTCGGAATCGATCATGCCCAAAAATGAGATTTGAGGGAGAGTGTCATGGGTCGTCTCCGCAAGCTCCTGATCCCCGGTGTCGACAAGAAGCTGCTCGTGCGCGATGCGGTGAAGACGATGCCGGAGCTGACGCGCCGCCGTTTCATCACGGCGGGCACCAGCCTCGGCGCGCTGACGCTGCTGACCGGCTGCGACGTGGTCGATTCGTCCTCGGCGGAGGAATTGCTGAAGAAGGTCTCGAAGTTCAATGACGCGGTGCAGGCCTGGATGTTCAATCCGGATGCGCTGGCGCCGACCTTCCCCGAGAGCATGATCACCAAGCCGTTCCCGTTCAACGCCTATTACGACCTCGACGATGCGCCGGAGATTGCGGGGGCGGACTGGAAGCTCGAGGTACGCGGGCTGGTCGAGAACAAGAAATCGTGGACGCTCGACGAATTGTACAAGCTGCCGCAGGTCAAGCAGGTGACACGCCACATCTGCGTCGAAGGCTGGAGCGCGATCGGCAGCTGGACCGGCACGCCCTTGCGCGATTTCCTCAAGCTGGTCGGCGCCGACACGCGCGCCAAATATGTCTGGTTCCAGTGCGCCGACAAGGACGGCTACAATTCGCCTTTGGACATGCGCACGGCGCTGCATCCGCAGACCCAGATGACGTTCAAATTCGGCGACGAGATCCTGCCGCGCGCCTACGGCTTCCCGATGAAGATCCGGGTGCCGACCAAGCTCGGCTTCAAGAACCCGAAATACGTGCTCTCGATGGAAGTCACCAACGACTACAAGGGCGGCTACTGGGAAGACCAGGGCTACAATTCGTTCAGCGGGAGTTAGCCGTGTCCCGGCGAAGGCCGGGACCCATAACCACAAATCGTTGCGGTTGCGGGAGGCGTCGCCCTGTGTGCCATTTCCGCAGGCCGCAGAGCATGGGTCCCGGCCTTCGCCCGGACGGCCAGGGATTACGGCCCGACCTTCCGCTGAAACGCCGACAGCATCGCCCCCAGCGCCAACATCGCGGCCGAGACGTTCAGCGCAAATGACAGGCTGCCGACGGCGTCGGTGATGGCGCCGACCACGATCGGCCCGAGCGTCTGGCCGATGCCGAAGGCGATGGTCATCGCCGCGATCGCGGTCGGCCAGGCTTCGCCCGGGTAGTTGAGACGCACGAAGGCGGTGGTCGAGCCGACGACGGCGAAGAATGCGACGCCGAACACCAGCGCCGAGATCGCGAGCAGCAGCGGCGAATGCCCGAAGATCGGCAGAGCCGCGCCGAGCGCGTTGACGCCGAGGATGATGGTGGTGGCGAGCCCGCCGCGGTCGAGCGCCAAAACCCGCCGCCAGACCCATGGCGTCACGAACGCGCTGACGCCGATCAGGCTCCAGAACGCGCTCTGCGCAACCGCGCCGCCGCCACCGTCGCGGACATAGGCGATCATGAAGGTCATGTAGGCGATGTAGCCGGCGCCGAACAGGAAATAGGCGGTGAGGTAGATCAGAACCGGCATGATCGCGAATTTGGTCCGCACGATGCCGCCCGCGGCAGTATTGGCGTGCAATCGCGCCAGCATCAGCGGCACGGTCATGATCGCGGAGAGCAGGGTCATCGCCCACCACACGATCCACCATGAGCCGGCGCCAAAACCCTGCAGCACGAAGGGCGCGATCAGGCCGGAGGCCAGGATGCCGACTCCCGGTCCGGCATAGAACAGGCTGAGCAGGAAGTTGGCGCGCTCCGGCCGCGACTGCGCGATCGTCGCCGCCAGCGCGCCGCCGCCGACGAAGCCGATCGCGGCGGCGAAGCCGACCAGCAGACGGGCGAAACTCAGCACCGCGAAATTGCCCGTTATCGCGCACAGCGCCAGTGACAGCGCGCAGGCCACCGTCGACCAGCGCACCGATGTGGCGAGCCCGAAGCGCTGGATCAGGCGCGAGGCGAACAGCGCGCCGACCAGATAGCCGGCGGCATTGATTGTGTTCATGAAGCCGGCGGCCGAATACGACCAGGCCAGCGAGTCGCGCATGTCGGGCAGCACCAGCGAATAGGCGAAACGGCCGATGCCGAGACCGACCGTCGGTGCGAGTGACAAAATAAGGATCAGCCGCGCGGGATGCGGGTAGGATGGGGCGGGGGCTCTCACTATTCACTCCGGCAATGGAGCCATTGTGGCAGGCCGCGCCGGTCCTGCCCAGCGCCGCAGGCAGCAACACTGTCTTGCGTATCGGGCAATCAGGCGATCAGGACCAGCGCGACGCCGGCGACGGTCAGCAGCGTTCCGGCGACGATCCGCGCGGTGATCTCGACATGCTTGAGCATCATCGCGCTCAGCGCCACGGTCACCAGCGGGTAGATCGCAGCGAGCGGCGCCACCAGCGTGATCGGGCCGTTGCGGACCGCGGCGAACAGGCTGAGCGCGCTGAGCCCGTTGCTGATCCCGGTCAATGCAAACCAGAACCGGCCCTCACGCGGCGCCTGAAGCTGGCCTTGCGGATGCGCTGGACCGTCAGCACCACGATTGACGACATGATGTAACCGATCAGGCAGGCCCACAGCGCGCTCGGCCAGATCGCCAGCCCGAGCTTGGCAATCGGCGGCACGATGCCGCGCACCAGCGCGCTTGCGAGCGGCAGCAGCAGGGCCCAGCTGCGCCAATGACCGAGGTCGCGGGGCCGGCTCACGGTAATGATCGCAGCCCCGGTCACCGCGACGACGAGGCCGATCAGCTGTTGCGGCGCGAGTGGCTCATGCAGCAGCACCACGGCGGCGGTGACCGCAAACAGCGGCGCCAGATTGCCCAATGTCGAGGTGATGACAGGTCCGAGCGCCCGGTTCGAGGCGAAGGTCAAGAGCGTCAGCGAGGCCGGGAAGAACAGGCCGATCGCCATAAAGATCGGCAGGCCGCGCCAGACCACCGGCTCGCCATGCAGGACCAGCGGCGACAGCACCAGGAACAGCAAAGTGAAGGACGGCACGCTGATCGCGGCGCCCGACAGCGGCTCGACGGTGCGCAGGCCGAGCTGTGCCAGCACGACGCCGGCGCCGAGGAAAATGGCCGAGGCGAAGGCGTAGATAATGGCTGCGGTCATGAGGTCCGTCTTGTTGGCTTCTTTTGGGGCGCGGTTGGCTCTTGGCGGGCCATTTTGGCCCTGTCCGGGGTGCCTTGCCAATCCGCCCGGGGCGTTTTAGCACTCGCGCGGAATGATGGCGGGCATGCCCGATTGAGCGAGGTAACGACCATGGCGACCCATAAACTGCTGCTTCTCCCCGGCGACGGCATCGGCCCCGAAGTGATGGCCGAGGTGCAGCGCGTGATCGACTGGCTGAACGCACAGGGCATCGCGAAGTTCGAGACCGAGCAGGGCCTGGTCGGCGGCTCGGCCTATGACGCGCACAAGGTGTCGATCTCCGAGGGCGACATGGCCAAGGCCAATGCGGCCGATGCCGTGATCTTCGGCGCGGTCGGCGGTCCGAAGTGGGACAGCGTGCCCTACGAAGTGCGCCCGGAGGCCGGCCTGCTGCGGCTGCGCAAGGATCTCGGCCTGTTCGCCAATCTGCGTCCGGCGGTGTGCTACCCGGCGCTGGCGGATGCCTCGAGCCTGAAGCGCGAGGTGGTCGAGGGCCTCGACATCATGATCGTCCGCGAGCTCACCGGCGGCGTCTATTTCGGCGAGCCGAAGACCATCACCGATCTCGGCAACGGCCAGAAGCGCGCGATCGACACCCAGGTCTACGACACTTTCGAGATCGAGCGCATCGGCCGCGTCGCCTTCGAGTTGGCGCGCAAGCGCAAGAACAAGGTGACGTCGATGGAAAAACGCAACGTCATGAAGTCGGGCGTGCTCTGGAACGAGGTCATGACCCAGGTGCATGCACGCGAATACAAGGACGTCACGCTGGAGCACCAGCTCGCCGATTCCGGCGGCATGAACCTCGTCAAGACGCCGAAGCAATTCGACGTCATCGTGACCGACAATCTGTTCGGCGACATGCTGTCCGACATCGCGGCGATGCTCACGGGGTCGCTCGGCCTCCTGCCGTCGGCTTCGCTTGGCAAGGAGGACGCCAAGACCAAGGAGCGCAAGGCATTGTACGAGCCGGTGCACGGCTCGGCGCCTGATATCGCAGGCAAGGGCCTCGCCAATCCGATCGCGATGATCGCCTCGTTCGGCATGGCGCTGCGCTATTCCTTCGGCATGGGCGATCTCGCCGACAAGGTCGATGCTGCGATCGCCGCCGTGCTCGCCAGCGGATTGCGCACCGCCGACATCAAGTCGGCTGGCACCACGTCGGTCGGCACGGCGCAGATGGGCGAAGCGATCCTGAAGGAATTGCAGAAGCTGCACGCGTAAGGCTGCATCGTCAAGCCGGGGCATGCGCCGCATCGCCCCGGAATGACAGCAGAACAAAAAATGCCCGGCCAGAGCCGGGCATTTTCATATCGGCTGTTCGCCGAAATTCTCAGTACAGCGGGAAGCTCCGCGGATAGCCGCCGAGGTCGGCCGGCGGGCTGAGCGGCTGGCGGTCGATCGGACGGTTGTTGTTCTCGCGTGCGAACGACGGGTAGCCGACATCCGGCGGATAGGCGTAGTCGTTGAACTTGCGGTCGCCCGGCAGCACTTCGGTGCCGGCGTCGAGCCACGAGCGCGTGGTGACGTAAACGCGGGTGCGCGGACCCTGCTGATAGACGCGGTTCGGACCCTGCGCGCCGTAGTAGCGGCGGCCGTCGCGGTCATACTGCTCTTGCTGCTTGCGCTTGCTCGGGGTCTGCTGCGCGCTGGCAGCGGTCATGCCAAACGCGGTTGCGGTGACGGCAGCCGCAGCAAGCAACACCACGAGCTTGTTCGCGGCAGGGAATTTCAAGGTCATCGCATCCTCGTCATTACGGCCCCTTTGGGGGCTGGCGCATCAGCCAAAATCACTCGGAACACATTGTAGCCATGGCGGGTGGGGCGTCACTAGGTCAATTGCGCCACACCATCAGAGATAATGCGTGTCCAAGCGCAAAAGTTTCATGAAAACCAGTGCCTTGCCACGGTCTCGCCATCAAAGCGCGCCGCGCAGAAGCGGGTTCTCGCTGCCCATCACCCAGTCGGCCGACAGGGCGGGCGGGCCGG
>NZ_JACMYP010000157.1 GCF_020889705.1 Bradyrhizobium altum
GCACCAGGCCGACCGGCTTGCCCGGCGTCGCGCCGCCGGGGCCCGCGATCCCGGTGATCGAGACCGCAAGGTCGACGCCGGCCTTTTCCAGTGCGCCGATCGCCATCGCGGTCGCGGTTTCCTTGCTCACCGCGCCGAACGTCTCCAGCGTTGCCGCCTTGACGCCGAGCATCGCCCGCTTGGCCTCGTTCGAATAGGTGACGAAGCCGCGGTCGATCACGTCGGACGATCCGGGGATATCGGTGAGCGCGCCGGCGACCAGACCGCCGGTACAGGATTCGGCGGTCGCGATGGTCAGCTTGCGCATCCGGCACAGGTCGAGCAGCGCGCGGGAGAGGGCACGAGCGTCGCTGTCGCCCATGTCAGGCACCCCAGCCTTTTTCGTCCCAACCTTTGTCGTCCCAGGGCAAACGGACCGTGGCGCTCGCGGTTGCCGCGATGCCTTCCTCGCGGCCGGTGAAGCCGAGCCGCTCGCTGGTGGTGGCCTTGACCGCCACGCGCGAGATGTGGACGCCGGAGATCTCCGCGATCTTCGCCCGCATGGTGTCGCGCAGCGGGCCGATCTTCGGCCGCTCGCAGATCAGCGTCACCTCGAGATTGGCGATCCGCCCGCCGCGCGCGGTGACGCGCTCAACGGCATATTTCAGGAACTGGTCGGAGGAGGCGCCCTTCCACTTGGCGTCGCTCGGCGGGAAGTGCGAGCCGATGTCGCCGTCGGCCAGCGCGCCGAGGATCGCGTCGACCAGCGCATGCAGCCCGACATCGCCGTCGGAATGCGCCAGGAAGCCTTTGGTGTGCGGCACGCGCACGCCGCAGATCATGACATGGTCGCCGTCGCCAAAGGCGTGCACGTCGTAGCCGGTGCCGGTCCTGATGTCGCCAAGCTGGCTCGCAAGCCGCGCTTCCTCGCGCACGAAGTCTTCGGGTGTGGTGAGTTTCATGTTGGCAGCATCGCCTTCAAACGTCGCAACGGTCAATCCCGCCCATTCAGCAAGCGCGGCATCGTCGGTGAAATCGCTGCGGCGCTCGCGCGCGGCACGACGATGCGCCTCCAATATTACGTCGAAACGAAATGCCTGTGGCGTCTGCGCGATCCGCAAGCGGGCGCGCTCCGGCGTCGCCTCGACATCGCCGGTATCACCGGTGACCTTGATCGTGTCGGTGACGGGAATCACGGGGATCGCAGCGCCGGTCCGGCCGGCCGCGGCGATCGCGCGCGAGATCACGGCCGCGGTGACGAAGGGGCGCGCGGCATCGTGGATCAGCACGATATCGGGCTTCTCGCTGGCAAGCGCCTCGAGCCCGGCATGGACCGAGGCCTGCCGGGTCGCGCCGCCTGGCGTCGGCGGTTGATGGCGGAGGCCAGCCACCGCTTCGTCGAACAGCGCGGCATCATCGGGATTGACCACCGGCTGTACCGCAAACACGTCTGGGTGTCCGGAGAACGCCTCCATGGCGCGATAGATCACCGTCTCTCCGCCGATCGTCCGGTACTGCTTTGGTCCGCCTGCGCCGGCGCGCAGTCCGCGGCCGGCTGCGACAAGGATGGCTGCGGTACGCTCAGGCTTCGACATGTTGAACCAGTGACAGACGAATCGGTGATGAGGGGAGCGGCGGAGACCGCCGCGCACAGCCCTTAGCATGACCGCTGCGCAAAAACAGAGCGTTTGCGATGACTGTGGGAAAAGCGGATTTTGTTGCAGTGCACCTGCACTGATGGTAGGAATGTCTAAACCGTAGGCATGAACCTTGACTGCACAAGAATTGTGCGCAGAATAGACGGCGTTAGCTGCAATGGCGTGGCTGACAGAACGACGAGACGGCTGTGACCGGCGTGCAAAGTACTCCTCGTAACCCACTGAAGATAGGCGATATTGCTGTCGCCAACCGGGTTCTCCTCGCGCCCATGTCCGGCATCACCGACGCGCCCTTTCGGCGACTCGCCGCCACTTTGGGCGCCGGACTGGTGGTCTCCGAGATGACCGCCAGCGACGATCTGGTGAACGGCAAGCCGATGTCGAAGCTGCGTTGTGAGGCAGCCGGGATCGGGCCGCATGTGGTTCAGCTCGCCGGCTGCGAGACCCATTGGATGGCCGAGGGCGCGCGGATCGCCGAGGGCGCCGGCGCCGACATCATCGATATCAACATGGGCTGCCCGGCGCGCCATGTGACCGGTGGCCAGTCCGGCTCGGCCCTGATGTGCGATCTGGATCACGCGGTCACGCTGATCGAGGCGACGCTGTCGGCGGTCAAGGTGCCGGTGACGCTGAAGATGCGACTAGGCTGGGACGATCGCTCGCTCAATGCGCCCGAATTGGCGCGCCGCGCCGAGGCGTCAGGCGTGCAGATGATCACCGTGCATGGCCGCACGCGCTGCCAGTTCTACAAGGGCGAGGCCAACTGGAGCGCGGTGCGCGCGGTCAAGGACGCCGTCACGATCCCGGTCGTGGTCAATGGCGACATCACCTCGTTCGACAAGGCGCTCGGCGCGCTGGAGATGTCGGGCGCCGACGCCGTCATGATCGGCCGCGGCGCGCAGGGGCAGCCCTGGCTGCCCGGCCAGATCGGTCGCCAGCTCGAGACCGGGGTCGCCGAGACTGCGCCGTCGCTCGCCGAGCAACTCAAGCATGTTCGCGCGCTCTATGACGAGGTCTGCAGCCATTATGGCCTGCGTATCGGGCTCAGGCATGCGCGCAAGCATCTCGGCTGGGCGCTGGAGACTGCTGCGGCCTATAGCTGCGCGCCGGCGGCAACGTTGAAGACCTGGCGGCAGGCGATCCTGACCTCGGAGCAGCCGTCCAGCGTGCATCGCGCGCTCGAGGACGCCTATGACGACTTTGCCTGGAGTGCTGCCGCATGACGTCAGCCATGGAATTTCGCCGACCCGTGCCGACCGATGGCGAGGCCATCCTCAACGCTCTGCCCAATCCGGTGCTGCTGGTCGCACCCGACGGACGGATCGTCGATGCCAACATCGCCGCCGAATCCTTCTTTGAGATCTCGACGCAATTCTTGCGCCGGCAGTCGCTGAAGGAGCTGGTGCCGTTCGGCAGCCCGCTGCTCGCGCTGATCGAGCAGGTGCGGGCGAGCGGCTCGCCGGTCAATGAATACAAGGTCGATCTCGGCACGCCGCGGATCGGCGGCGATCGTCAGGTCGACCTGCACGTCGCGCCGCTGACCGAGCGGCCCGGGCATATCGTGGTGATGCTGCAGGAGCGCACCATCGCCGACAAGATGGATCGCCAGCTCACCCATCGCAGCGCTGCGCGCTCGGTGATCGCGCTGGCCGCGATGCTCGCCCATGAGATCAAGAACCCGCTGTCCGGCATCCGCGGCGCCGCGCAGCTGCTGGAGCAGCAGGCTTCCTCGGAGGATAGGCTGCTGACGCGGCTGATCTGCGACGAGGCCGACCGCATCGTGACGCTGGTCGACCGCATGGAAGTGTTCGGCGACGACCGTCCGGTGGCGCGTGGCCCGGTCAACATCCATTCCGTGCTCGATCATGTGAAGCGCCTCGCGCAATCCGGCTTTGCCCGCAACGTCCGCTTCATCGAGGACTATGATCCGTCGCTGCCGCCGGTGCTGGCCAACCAGGACCAGCTGATCCAGGTCTTCCTCAACCTCGTGAAGAACGCCGCCGAAGCGGTTGCCGATCTCGGCACCGATGCGGAGATCCACCTCACCACGGCGTTCCGGCCGGGTGTGCGGCTGTCGGTGCCAGGCAAGAAATCGCGGGTCTCGCTGCCGCTGGAATTTTGCGTCAAGGACAACGGCTCAGGCGTGCCGGAAGACCTGTTGCCGAACCTGTTCGATCCCTTCGTCACCACCAAGCAGACCGGCAGCGGGCTCGGCCTTGCGCTGGTCGCCAAGATCGTTGGCGATCACGGCGGCATCATCGAATGCGAGTCGCAGCCGCGCAAGACCACCTTCCGCGTGCTGATGCCGATGTACAGCGCCGCCAAGCAACACGATCACAGCAACCGCGATGACGTTCCGGGTACGTCCTCGCCTGCCTCACGATGAGGAACAACAATGCCTGCAGGTAGCATACTTGTCGCTGACGACGACACCGCCATCCGGACCGTCCTGAACCAGGCGCTGTCGCGCGCCGGCTATGAGGTGCGCCTGACCGGTAACGCCGCCACGCTGTGGCGCTGGGTCAGCCAGGGCGAGGGCGATCTCGTCATCACCGACGTGGTGATGCCCGACGAGAACGCGTTCGATCTGCTGCCGCGGATCAAGAAGATGCGGCCGAACCTGCCTGTCATCGTGATGAGTGCGCAGAACACCTTCATGACCGCGATCCGCGCTTCCGAGCGCGGCGCCTACGAATATCTGCCGAAGCCGTTCGACCTGAAGGAGCTGATCACCATCGTCGGCCGCGCGCTGGCCGAGCCGAAGGAGCGGGTCTCCAGTCCCGCCGACGACGGCGAGTTCGACTCGATTCCGCTGGTCGGCCGCTCCCCGGCGATGCAGGAGATCTACCGCGTGCTGGCGCGGCTGATGCAGACCGATCTCACCGTGATGATCTCCGGCGAGTCAGGCACCGGCAAGGAGCTCGTCGCCCGCGCGCTGCACGATTATGGCCGGCGCCGCAACGGCCCGTTCGTCGCGGTCAACATGGCGGCGATCCCGCGCGACCTGATCGAATCCGAATTGTTCGGCCATGAGCGCGGCGCCTTCACCGGCGCCAACACCCGCGCCTCCGGCCGCTTCGAGCAGGCCGAGGGCGGCACGCTGTTCCTCGACGAGATCGGCGACATGCCGATGGAGGCGCAGACCCGTCTGCTCCGCGTGCTGCAGCAGGGTGAATACACCACCGTCGGCGGCCGCACGCCGATCAAGACCGACGTGCGCATCGTCGCGGCCTCCAACAAGGATCTGCGCATCCTGATCCAGCAGGGTCTGTTCCGCGAAGATCTGTTCTTCCGCCTCAACGTGGTGCCGCTGCGGCTGCCGCCGCTGCGCGAGCGCATCGAGGATCTGCCCGACCTGATCCGGCACTTCTTCTCGCTCGCCGAGAAGGACGGTCTGCCGCCGAAGAAGCTCGACACCCAGGCGCTGGAGCGGCTCAAACAGCACCGCTGGCCGGGTAACGTCCGCGAGCTGGAAAATCTCGCCCGGCGGCTCGCCGCGCTCTATCCGCAGGACGTCATCACCGCCTCGGTCATCGACGGCGAGCTGGCGCCGCCGGCGGTCACCTCGGGCAGCACCGCGACCGTCGGCGTCGACAATCTCGGCGGGGCCGTGGAGGCCTATCTGTCCTCGCACTTCTCCGGCTTCCCGAACGGCGTGCCGCCGCCGGGCCTCTACCACCGCATCCTCAAGGAGATCGAGATCCCGCTTCTGACCGCCGCGCTGGCCGCGACCCGCGGCAACCAGATCCGGGCCGCCGACCTGCTCGGGTTGAACCGCAATACGCTACGCAAGAAGATCCGCGACCTCGATATCCAGGTCTACCGGAGCGGGGGCTAGGGCTGACGGGGCGGGGCGCGCGCCTCGCTACCGTTATTGAGTAGTCACAAATGGTTTTGAGGGACACGGCGCCGCACCGCGGTTTGCGCCGCGGAAATGTCGCAATTCGGCAACATTGTGATATGATTGCATCAGTTCGCAATTCCCGCGGGCGATCGCACTCAGCTCAATTGCCGGTATGACCAGCGCAGAGACCACCGCTTCAACTTTACACGCGCCCCCGGCCGAGCCCACTGCAGAGGCGCGGGGCTTCCCGCTGCGGCGCTGGCTGGCGCCGTTCGCCGTGGCGATCGCGCTGCTGTCCGGCTTCCTCACCTTCGTGGTGCTGACCAACCTGACCCCGATCGAGCCGACGCCCGAGGTGGTCCGCTCGTTCCTGATGATCAATGCCGGCACGATCCTGCTGCTGGTCGGCATCATCGTCCGCGAAGTCTGGCAGATGGTGCAGGCGAGGCGGCGCGGCCGGGCGGCGGCGCGCCTGCATGTGCAGATCGTCGGCCTGTTCTCGGTGATCGCGGTGCTGCCCGCCGTGCTGGTGTCGATCGTTGCCAACGTCACCATCGAGCGCGGCCTCGACCGGCTGTTCTCGGGTCCGACCAAAGAGGTGATCCAGAACTCGCTGACGATTGCCAGCGCCTACATGCAGGAGCATGCGCAGCTGATCCGCGGCGACATCCTGGGCATGGCCAACGACATCTCCCGTGCGCGCCTCACGCCGCTCTATGACCAGGATCGCCTGTCGTTTCGCGAGTTCCTGACCGCCGCCGCGGCCGCGCGCAATCTGCCGGTCGTGGTCCTGATGGACAAGAACGGCAACATCCTGGAAAGCGCCGAGACCGGGATCAACCTGAGCTATGCGCTGCCGCCCCCCGAATTTCTGAGCAAGGTCAACGATACCGAGCCCGAAATCTCGGTGTTCCCGGAGAGCTATGTCGCCTCCGTGGTCCGTCTCAAGACCTTCGACGACACCTTCCTCTATGTGGCTCGGCTGCTTGATCCGGCGGTCGTTGCCCAGCTCAAGCAGACCCAGACCAGCGCGGCCGAATATGCCCAGCTCGAGACCCGTCGGCTCGGCATCCAGGTGGCGTTCGCGCTGATGTTCGCGGTGATCGCGCTGACCATCCTGATGGCCTCCGTGCTGATCGGCCTCAACTTCGCCAACGGGCTGGTGTCGCCGATCCGCCAGCTGATGGGCGCGGCGAGCGAGATCTCGACCGGTAACCTCGACGTCCAAGTGCCGGTCCACAAATCGGCAAGCGACCTCGCGCTGCTCGGCGAAATCTTCAACAAGATGACCCAGGAGCTACGCACCCAGCGCAACGAGCTGGTCGACGCCAGCGAGACCATCGACAGCCGCCGCCGGTTCATCGAAGCGGTGCTGTCGTCGGCCAGCGCTGGCATCATCGGGGTCGATGCCTCAGGCACCATCGGCGTCCTCAATCGCTCGGCGGAGAAGCTGATCGGGCATGCCGAATCGGAGACGCTCGGCCATCCGCTCTCGGACGTGCTGCCCGAACTCGACGAGATGATGAAGACGGCACGCGAGGGCACGCAGCGCCTGGTGCAGGGGCAGGTCACCATCCTGCGCGATGGCAATGAGCGCAATCTGTCGGTTCGCGTCTCGGCCGAGCAGACCAGCCAGTCCCGCGACAGCTACATCATCACGCTCGACGACATCACCGAACTGGTCTCCGCGCAGCGCACCTCGGCCTGGGGCGACGTCGCTCGCCGCATCGCCCACGAGATCAAGAATCCACTGACCCCGATCCAGCTCTCCGCCGAGCGGATCCGCCGCAAGTTCGGTAAGACCATCACCGAAGAGAAGGACAAGTCGATCTTCGAGCAGTGCACCGACACCATCGTGCGCCAGGTCGACGACATCAGGCGCATGGTCGACGAGTTCTCGCGCTTCGCGCGGATGCCGAAGCCCGTGATGGAAGGCGAGGATGTCGCCGACGTGGTGCGTCAGGCGGTGTTCCTGATGAAGGTCGCGCATCCCGATCTCGACATCGAGGCCGACATCAAGCAGTCGCCGCTGCCCGCACAGTTCGACCGCCGGCTGATCTCGCAGGCGCTGACCAACATCATCAAGAACGCGACCGAGGCGATCGAGCAGGTCCCGCGCGAGGAGCTCGGCAAGGGCCGCATCGACGTCGTGGCGCAGCGCGAGGGTGACGACATCCTGATCGATGTCGTCGACAACGGCATCGGCCTGCCCAAGGTCGCCCGCGCGCGCCTGCTCGAGCCCTATGTCACGACGCGGGCCAAGGGCACCGGTCTTGGACTCGCGATCGTCGGCCGTGTTCTCGAAGACCATGGCGGCCGCATCGAGCTCAAGGACGCGTCGGATTTTCGCGACGGCCAGCGCGGTGCCTGGATGCGGCTGCGCTTTTCCGTCACGGGCCAGGCTGCCAAGCCGGAGAACAAGCCGGAGAACAAGGAACAAAAGCCGGACGTGAAATCATCCGACCCCGTCAGCGAAAAAAATCCGCCGCAAGAGCCGACCAACGGCCCGGCACAAGCGACCAACAATGAACCAAAAATCCAACAACCAATCCAAGAACCCGATCAGCAAGAACCAAATAACCAAGAGCCAAATGCACAAGAGCCAAGAAGCCAACAGCCAAGAATCAAAGCCGCGACGGGCGACTGACAACGCAGGTGTAACCCATGGCAAGTGACATTCTGATTGTCGACGACGAAGCTGACATTCGCGACCTCGTTGCGGGTATCCTGGACGATGAGGGGTTCTCCACGCGCACCGCGCGCGACAGCGATTCGGCGCTTGCCGAGATCGCCAACCGCCGCCCGAACCTGGTCTTCCTCGACATCTGGCTGCAGGGCTCCAAGCTCGACGGCCTGCAACTGCTCGAGCAGATCAAGAAGGACAATGCCGATCTGCCGGTCGTGATGATCTCCGGCCACGGCAACATCGAAACCGCCGTCGCGGCGATCAAGCGCGGCGCCTATGACTTCATCGAGAAGCCGTTCAAGTCGGACCGGCTGATCCTGGTGGCGACGCGGGCGCTGGAGACCTCGCGGCTCAAGCGCGAGGTGAAGGAGCTCAAGCAACTGGCGCCGGCGGCGAGCGTCCTGACCGGCCGCTCGGCCTGCATGAACCAGCTGCGCCAGACCATCGACCGCGCCGCCAAGGCCAACAGCCGCATCCTGATCGTCGGCCCCTCCGGCGCCGGCAAGGAGCTCGCCGCGCGCACGCTGCATCACGCCTCCGGACGCGCCGAGGGGCCGTTCGTGGTGATCAATGCGGCCGCGATCACGCCGGAGCGCATGGAGATCGAGCTGTTCGGCATCGAGGGATCGAACGGCGAGCAGCAGCGCAAGGCCGGCGCGCTCGAGGAAGCGCATGGCGGCACGCTGTTCATCGACGAGATCGCGGACATGCCGCGCGAGACCCAGAACAAGATCCTGCGCGTGCTGGTCGATCAGACCTTCCAGCGCCAGGGCGGCACCGGCAAGGTCCATGTCGACGTCCGCATCATCTCCTCGACCGCGCGCAACCTCGAGGAGGAGATCGCAGCGGGCCGTTTCCGCGAGGATCTCTATCATCGCCTCTCGGTGGTGCCGATCCGGGTGCCGCCGCTGTCGGAGCGCCGCGAGGACATCCCCGAACTGATCGACTATTTCATGGACCAGATCTCGGCGGCCACCGGCCTGCCGAAGCGGCAGATCGGGCAGGACGCGATGGCCGTGCTGCAATCGCATGTCTGGCCGGGCAACGTCCGCCAACTCCGCAACAATGTCGAACGCGTGATGATCCTGGCCGGAGGCGGGCCGGAGGCGATCATCACCGCCGACATGCTGCCGCAGGACGTCGGCTCCATGGTGCCGGCGATGCCGACCTCCAACAATGGCGAGCACATCATGGGCTTGCCGCTGCGCGAGGCGCGCGAAGTGTTCGAGCGCGACTATCTGATCGCCCAGATCAGCCGCTTCTCCGGCAACATCTCGCGCACCGCGGAGTTCGTCGGCATGGAGCGCTCGGCGCTGCATCGCAAGCTGAAGGCGCTAGGGGTCGGCTGACCCCGATACGCCTGGGCCGGCAATCGCCGGCGGCTTGGCGCGAAGCCTCGGCGGTCACCCGCCGGGGAAGCAGGAGCCAGGCTCGGGTCCGGGTGGGCACGCGAGGCGAGGGCAGGGCCGGCACAACCGGGGGATTTATCCACTCTCCACGAGAATATTCATCTCTTTCCCTGCGCTTTCTTAGAATTGCCACCGTGTTCCTACCGACTGCACCGCGAACCGGCTTGCCTAAAAACCGCGCGTGGCCTCTAATCCTACCGCTACACCTGCCAGAGGGGGATCTCAGGGCAGGTGGGCAGCCGGAGGAGGCTCCGTCAGAGAGCCGCAACCGGTTCAATAAAAAGAAGCACAAGCCTGCGGGACAAAAACAATGGCGGCAGACCGCGCACAAAATCTACAAGACACCTTCCTTAATCACGTTCGTAAAACAAAAACGCCACTGACGATATTTCTGGTCAACGGGGTAAAGCTGCAGGGCATTGTCACATGGTTCGACAATTTCTGCTTGCTGCTGCGGCGCGACGGTCACTCGCAGCTTGTCTACAAGCACGCGATCTCGACCATCATGCCCGGCGCTCCGATTCAGCTGTTCGAAGGTGGTGAGGACGCACCGGCTTGAGAGTGAACTGATTGGAACCCTTCAATCCTGAAGGGGGCGTCGACCGGACCAAGTCTAGGCCCGGGTCGGCGGGGGACTTGAGCACCGGGCGGGTGATCGTCATCGGCCCGTACCTGCGCGTGCGCCGTGGCGACGGCGATGCGCAAACGGATTCGTCTGTCCGCGACTACGAAGCGCGGATCGAGGAAGCCGCCGGCCTCGCCGGTGCGATCGACCTCACCGTGGTGGAATCCGTCGTCGCGCCGATCAGCCAGATCCGGCCCGCGACCTATCTCGGCAAGGGCAAGGTCGAGGAGATCAACGGCCTCGTCGCCGGCGACAAGGTCGAGCTCGTGGTGATGGATTGCGCGTTGTCGCCGATCCAGCAGCGTAACCTCGAGAAGGCCTGGAGCACCAAGGTGCTCGACCGTACCGGCCTGATCCTGGAAATCTTCGGCCGCCGCGCCAAGACCAAGGAAGGCGCGCTGCAGGTCGAGCTTGCCCATCTGAATTACCAGCGCAGTCGCCTGGTGCGGTCATGGACCCATCTTGAGCGCCAGCGCGGCGGCTTCGGCTTCATGGGCGGTCCAGGCGAGACCCAGATCGAGGCCGACCGCCGCCTGATTGGCGACCGCATCACACGGCTGGAGAACGAGCTGAAGAAGGTGCAGGCGACGAGGCGGTTGCACCGCGCCGGACGCCAGCGCGTGCCGTACCGAGTCGTTGCGCTGGTCGGCTACACCAATGCCGGCAAATCGACCCTGTTCAATCGGCTGACGCGCGCCGACGTGCAAGCCGCCGACATGCTGTTTGCGACGCTCGACCCGACCCTGCGTGCGCTCAACCTGCCGCATGGCGGCAAGGCGATGCTGTCGGACACGGTCGGCTTCATCTCCAATCTGCCGACCCAGCTGGTGGCCGCGTTCCGTGCTACGCTGGAGGAGGTGCTGGAAGCCGACATCATCCTGCATGTCCGCGACATCTCTCACGAGGATGCGGAGGCGCAGGAGCGCGACGTCGAGGCGGTGCTGCACCAGCTCGGGATCGATCCGACGCCGACGGCGGCCAGCGCATCATCGAGGTCTGGAACAAGATCGACCGCTTCGATCCGGAGGAGCGGGACAATCTGCGCAACATCGCCGCGCGCCGGCCGCCGGAGCGGCCGTGCTTCCTGGTCTCGGCCGTCACAGGCGAGGGGATCAATGAGCTCTTGACCGCGATAGAGGATCGCCTCGCGGCCAAGCGCATCACGCTCAATCTTTCGATCGATGCCTCCGACGGCGCCGGCATCAGCTGGCTGCATCGCAATGCCGAGGTCCTGAACAAGGAGCTCAATGGCGAGCGCTTCGACATGACGGTGCGGGTCGATGAGACCAAGCGCGACATCGTCATGTCACGATTCGATGCTTTGCCGCACGGGACGTAGCGTCCCGGACATCCGCGGCGGCAAGGGGGATCGAAGGGGATCGATGTTCAACCGTCGAACATTTCTCGGCGGCGGCCTGGCGAGCGCTGCGGTCGCAGGGATTTCAACGCGTGGGGTTGCCGACAACGCTGCCTTCGTCGACGCACCCGCGCTCCGTCCGGTTCTCGCGCGTCCAGACCGTATGTTTCGTGTCACGGTATGCCTGCGTCCGTTCCGCGCTGCCGGTCCGCGCATCGAAGCGGAATGGATCGACAGCAAATACGTCGTCCATAATTACGGGCACGGCGGCAGCGGCTGGTCGCTGTCCTGGGGCGCCGCGCAGGAGGCCGTGCCGCTCGCCCTGCAATTGAGCGCGCGCAACATTGCCGTCCTTGGCGCCGGCGCGATCGGTCTGACGACTGCGATCACAGCCCAGAGGATGGGCGCGACCGTTACGATCTACGCCAAGGAGCGCTTTCCGCAGGTGCGCTCGGCGCGTGCCACCGGGGACTGGTCGCCGGATTCGCGTATCGCGATGGAAGCAGACGTCACGCCGGACTTTGCCGACCGCTGGGAGCGGATGGCGCGCACGACCTTTGCCACCCATCAAAGCTATCTCGGTCTTGCCGGCAATCCGATCGAATGGACCGATCGCTACTTGCTCTCCGACGACGCGCCCGACGCCGACGGCCGTCCGCACAGGCGCCAGCATGCCTCGGGCGATGGCCAGAAGAAATTCCTCGAATTGCGCGGCCGGATCAGGTCGCTCACGCCGCGATGGGACTTGCTGGCCGCCGGATCAAATCCGTTTCCCGCACCATACGCGTGGAAAAGCGCCTCGCTCACCTACAACGTCACGGATCTCTACCGTCAGCTCGAAGCGGAGTTTCAGCGCGCCGGCGGGCTGTTCGTGCCAATCGAGTTACAGACGCCGTCCGATCTTTCGAAGATCCGCGAAACTGTCATTGTCAACTGCACCGGCTACGGCGCCCGTGCGCTGTTTCGTGACGAGAGCATCGTTCCGGTGCGCGGCCAGATCGCCTGGCTCATTCCTCAGCCGGACGTCAATTACGGCGTCTTCTACCGCAACCTCAGCGTGCTCGGCCGGCGCGACGGCATCGTCGTCCAGCCGGTCGGCGAAAACGACTATTTCGGCTTCAACGACGACAACGAGACGCCGGATCTCGCCGCCGCGCGCCAGGCGGTGGACGACGCCGCGAAACTGTTCAGCCGGGCCTGATCGGCTCTCCGGTACGGCACCGCGCGATCTCCCGAAATGTGACGGCGCCGTGACGCGGCTTCACTCGACCGCGCCTGCGACGCGCCGCCGCACTTTCTGTTTGAAATCTGCGCCGCCTTGGTTCATTGCGCTGCTGGACGCAAAGCCGAGGCCGATCGATGCAGGACACCAGCGAAACCATCACCCACGACACGCTCGCCGGCCAGAGCGGGGACCTCGCCCATGTGCGGGCGCCGAGATCGTTGATGCCCTCAATGCCCGGGAGCCGGCGGATGCGGCGAAGCTGCTGCAATCGCTGCCGGCCGAGAAGGCGATCGAAGTGCTCGACCTGCCCGGGCTCGACAACACCTGCGAGATCCTGGCCGAGCTGCCGAACGACACGGCGGTGTCGCTGCTGTCGGGCGTCTCCGACGACCGCGCCGCCGACATCTTCAAGGAACTGGTCGAGCCGCTGCGTACCACGCTGCTGAACGGCCTCAATCCGGATACCCGCAACGTCATCTCGGGGCTGCTGGCCTATCCCGAGCGCAGCGCCGGCAGCATCATGACGACCGAGTTCGTCAGCGTGCCCTCGAACTGGACCATCGCCGAGGTCCTGCATCACATCCGGATGGTCGAGCGCACCCGCGAGACCGTCTACTCGATCTTCGTGATCGACCCGGTCAAGAAGACGCTGATCCAGGCGGTGCCGCTGCGCCGCCTGATCTCGGCCGATCCGCATGCCAATGTGCTCACCGCGGCACCGGCGCGGAAGCCGCTGATGATCTCGCCGGAGGCCGACCGCATGGAGGCGGCGCGGCTGATCTCGCGCTACGATCTGCTCGCGGTCGCCGTCGTCGACGGCCCCGGCCATATCCTCGGCATCGTCACGGTCGACGACGTCATCGACGCCATCGTCGAGGAATCGACCGAGGACGCCCAGAAGTTCGGCGGCATGGAAGCGATCGACGAGCCTTATCTGCGGATCGGCTTCCTCGAAATGATCAAGAAGCGCGGCGGCTGGCTCTGCGCGCTGTTCCTCTCGGAAATGCTGACCGCAACCGCGATGCAGTCGTACCAGAGCGAACTCGAGAAGGCGATCGTCCTGACGCTGTTCATCCCGCTGATCATGAGCTCCGGCGGCAATTCCGGCTCCCAAGCCACCTCGCTCCTGATCCGCTCGCTGGCGCTGCACGAGGTGCGGCTGCGCGACTGGTGGCGTGTCGCGATGCGCGAACTGCCGACCGGTATCGTGCTCGGCGCCATCCTGGGCTTGATCGGCATCGTCAGGATCACGCTCTGGCAGACGCTTGGCCTGTTCGACTACGGCCCGCATTGGATGCTGGTGGCCATCACCGTCGGCGCCGCGCTGGTCGGCATCGTCACCTTCGGATCGCTATGCGGCTCGATGCTGCCGTTCATCCTCAAGCGCATCGGATTCGATCCGGCCAGCGCGTCCGCGCCGTTCGTCGCGACGCTGGTCGACGTCACCGGCCTTGTGATCTATTTCGGCGTTGCGGCGGTCATCCTGCATGGCACGCTGCTGTGAGGTGAGGGACTGCGCATTTTGACGCGGCCCCTCTACATATTCGATGTCGTCCCTGCGAAAGCAGGGACCCATAACCACCGGCCATAGCTATTGGGCTTGGTCGCAGTTCCGCACTACAACTTCGCCCGCCGATGACTTGCGCAGGACTGTCATCGTCACCCAATCGTTAGATCACGCGGTATGGGTCCCTGCTTTCGCAGGGACGACAGCAGTGGCGGCGGTCTTCGCTTCGTTCCACAGCGCGTCCATCTCTTCCAGCGTCGCGCCGTCGAGCGAGCGGCCCCTCGCGGCCAGCGCCTTCTCGATATAGGCAAACCGCCGCTCAAACTTGGCGTTGGTCGCGCGCAGTGCGGTTTCCGGATCGGCGTCGACGTGGCGGGCGAGGTTGACCAGTGCGAACATCAGGTCGCCGGTTTCTTCCGCAATTTCCTGCTTGTCGTTGCGGTCGAGCGCGGCCTCGATCTCGTCGGCCTCCTCGCGGATCTTGGCGAGCACGGCGCGCGGATCGTTCCAGTCGAAGCCGACGGTGGATGCCTTGCGCTGCAACTCCATCGCCCGCGTCAGGGCAGGGAGGCCGGCCTTCACGCTTGAGAGCAAGGATTTGTGCGCGGTCTCTTCCGGGGGCCGCCGCGCGGCGCGCTCGGCCTTCTCCTCGGCCTTGATGCGCTCCCAGGCACTCTTGACGCCGGCGGGCTGGATATTGCCGTCCTTGTCGGCAAAGACGTGCGGATGACGGCGGATCATCTTCTTCGTGATCGCCTCGACCACATCTCCGAACGCAAACGCGTTCTGCTCCTCGGCCATCCTTGCGTGATAGACCACCTGCAGCAGGAGGTCGCCGAGCTCCTCGCGCAAATCCTCGAAGTCGCCGCGCGCGATCGCATCCGCGACTTCATAGGCTTCCTCGATCGTGTAGGGCGCGATGGTCTCGAAATTCTGCACGAGGTCCCATGGGCAGCCGGTCACCGGCGTGCGCAGCGCAGCCATGATCTCGATCAGGCGGGAAATGTCGCGGGAAGGGGTCATGGGACACCGGCATTAGGGAGGTCCTGGCTTTATGCCAAAACACCCCTCCCGATCCCAGCAAAACACGCCGGAAACACGGCGCTGTCCACGGATTGGCCGCGGCGCCGTCAGGTGCTAAATCGCGTCTCATGACCGATCAGAACAATTCCGACACCGCGCTGGTGCTGTTTTCCGGCGGCCAGGATTCCACCACCTGTCTGGCCTGGGCGTTGGACCGCTTCGCGCGCGTCGAAATGCTCGGCTTCACCTACGGCCAGCGCCACGCGATCGAGCTCGACTGCCGCGACCGCCTGCTGGACGGGATCAGGGCGCTGCGGCCGGATTGGGCAGCAAAGCTCGGCGACAGGCACACGCTGGCGATCCCGACGTTGTCGGAGATTTCAGACACCGCGCTGACCCGCGACGTCGCGATCGAAATGGGCGCGGACGGGTTGCCGAACACCTTCGTGCCCGGCCGCAATTTGGTGTTCCTCACCTTCGCTGGGGCGCTGGCCTATCGGCGCGGCATCCGCCACATCATCGGCGGCATGTGCGAGACCGACTATTCCGGCTATCCGGATTGCCGCGACGAGACCATCAAGGCGTTACAGTCCGCGCTCAGTCTCGGCATGGCGAGGGATTTCGAACTGCACACGCCGCTGATGTGGCTCGACAAGGCCGCGACCTGGCGGCTCGCGCACGAGCTCGGCGGGGCAGGGCTGGTCGATCTGATCCGCGAGCACTCTCACACCTGCTATCTCGGCGAACGCGGCGCCCAGCACGATTGGGGCTATGGCTGCGGCGAATGCCCGGCCTGCAGCCTGCGGGCCAGGGGCTGGCGGGAATATGTCGCGCAGGGTGGCCCGTAACCGTGGGCTGATAGCCCTCCGCAGGGGCGCACTACCAAAATATCGAAAACAACCCCATGCAAAGGTGCCGGCGGCCGCCGGCGTTCGACACGGCAACTTGACACGTCGGGCAAATCAGCGGCATTCTTCTATTATTCAGAAATCGTGCAGGTGCGGCTCGATCGGGCGACCCGGTGCGCTGCGGCGTCTCGGCTCCAGCACTCCCGTCTCTGGAAAACTGGATCACCCGCAAAGCCCTCGCATGCGTGGGTGATGACACCGAACAAGCTGCTTGAGCGGGCGAATGGCAACAAGGAGAGCGTGCCGCTACGCAAAATCCGCCGCCGTCAGCACGATCGGCTGGCCGTGCGGGGTGCGGTCGGCGGCGTGGTCCCAGGCGTCGCGGTAGCGGTGCAGCGTCTCCGGTGTCGTGACGCCCTTGGCGGCAACGAGGTGTTCGAGCGTCGCGAGCCAATGCTGGTAATAGGTCTCGCCGGTGTCGGGATCGCCGGCAGCCTGCGCGCGCTTGATCTGATCGGCGAGGGCGGCGGCCCATTCGGGCCAGGTGAACACGCCGCGGTCATGCAGCGTCAACGCCATGGCGAACGCCTGCGCTTCCCACGGCGCGCGGAACACCGGGCCGTCCTGATCGCGGGGAATGCTGGACACGGCGCTGGTCGCGCGCGCGGCGGCGCCGGCATCCATCAAACCGCCTCCAGATACGGCTCGAACGCGTCGATCGAGACCTTGATGGTCGGATCGGAGTCCGGTCCCCACAGTTCGTGTCCATCGAACACGACGGTGTACAGCCATTGCGGATGCTCGCCGGCATCGTTGGCTACCGTATCGGGAAACACGTGACAGCCATGATCGCGCTCGACCACCCCGACACGACCGCGCACGTAGCGCGGCAGCCGCGTGTGGGTGGCGGGATGGATGTTCTTCGCCCGCACCCGATCGCCGGCCTTGAATTTCGCCGGCGCCGGTGCGGTGCGGCCGAACTTGCCGCGCACCATGATGCGCTCGACGTCCGCGATCGAGAACTTGCCGTGCTTGAGCGATTTCGCCGGCGCGACGGAATGTCCGGCTGCGACGTCGTCCTTCGAGATAAAGCCCTTGTCGAGCAGCAGGGCCTCCAGCCCGAGCAGCCATTTCCTGTAGTAGGAACTCGACAGATAGACCTGCGGGGGCAGGGTCTCGCGATAGAAGCGCGATGCATCGATGTTGAAGGCGCCGGCCGCGCCCATCGCGCGGACCATGGCGAGCACCCGCGACTCCCATTCCTGATGGAACATCGGCTCGTTCGGCTCGGGCTCGACCTTGCCGAACCCGTCCATGCCGCCCATGTCGTGGACGCCGTTCACGACGGTGCTCCCGGCGTTTTCGGGAATCCGGTGCCGATCATGGAATCGCGCGTCACGAGGTCGGCAAGTTGGTCTTCGCTCCAGCCTTCGGTGCCCGCGGGCCGCATCGGCAGCACCAGGAAGCGTGTTTCAGCCGTAGAGTCCCAAACCCGGATTTCCGTCTCCTTCGGAAGGCTCACGCCGAAATCGGCGAGCACGCCGCGTGGATCCTTGACCGCGCGCGAGCGATACGGCGATCCCTTGTACCAGACCGGTGGCAGGCCAAGCATCTCCCAGGGGTAACAGGAGCACAAAGTGCAGACGACCATGTTGTGACGGCCGGGCGTGTTCTCGATCGCGACCAGATGGTCGCCGACCCGGCTGACATGGCCGAGGGTGCCGACCGCCTTGCTGGCGTCCTCGAGCAGCGCCTTCTTGAAGGCGGGATCGGACCAGGCCTTGGCGACGACCCTGGCGCCGTTATGCGGGCCGATCTTCGTCTCATAGGCCTGCACGATGGCGTCGAGCGCGGCAGCCTCGACATAGCCCTTTTCGGTCAGGATCGATTCCAGCGCGCGGACGCGCAGTTCGGTCTCCGACAGTTCGGAATGGTCGTGATCGTGGTGGTGGTGATCATGTTCGCTCATATCAACAGAATAGGCGAAACCGCCGTGCTATGTCGAGGCAAGCAGTACACAACAATGCGAGCGGGGAGGTATGCGTGGTTGACGATGTGACGATCGAAAAGGGCCTCGGACCGGAGGGCCGCATCGCGATGGTGCGGTTCGACCGCGGCGACGGTATCAACGCGCTGTCGCCGGAGGCGCTGCGGCAGCTGACCGATGCGGCGCGCAGTTTTGAGGACGATGGCGAAACCTCGGTGGTGGTGCTGGCCGGCGGCGCCAAATCGTTCAGCGCCGGCTTCGACCTCAAGGATGCCGAAGGGCGCTCGCGCCAGACCATGGATATGGGCACGCTGCGCCGTCACCTGAAGCTCGGGCCGCGGCTGACACGTGCCTGGCAGGAGATGGAACAGGTCACGATCGGCGCGATCGAGGGCTTCTGCGTCGGCGGCGGCGTGGCGCTCGCGGTTGCGCTGGATTTCAGGGTCATGGCGCGCGATGCGCATCTGCGCGTGCCGGAGATCGCGCTTGGCATGAACATGAGCTGGCAGAGCGTGCCGCGCATGCTGCATCTGATCGGGCCGGCGCGCACCAAGCAGGCCGTGATCCTGGCCGACGACCGGATCTCGGCCGACGAGGCTTACGAATGGGGCCTGGTGGAGCAGGTGACTGATCCGGGCAAATCGTATGACGCTGCGATGGCGCTCGCGGCCAAGGTCGCCGCCCAGCCGCCGATTTCGGTGGCGATGACCAAGCTGACGGTCAACCGGCTGGCGCATGCGCTCGACGATCTCGCCAGCCACATGGATCTCGACCAGTTCGCGCTGGCGAGCCTGACCGAGGATCACAAGGAGGGCGTTGCGGCCTTCCTCGGACGGCGCAAGCCGCGCTTCAGGGGACGCTGACAGGTGCGCCTAAGGTTTGGTGATGCGGTCGCGGCCGGCGAGGTCGGCCTCCCAGCCGAACACCGAGCGGCCGTCGAGATCAGGCGAACGCGCGCGCTCGTTGGCCACGTAGGCGTCGAATGACGGGCCGGTTGCGGTCAGCTCGAGCCTGCGGGCCTGGTCATCCAGCCGCTTCAGCGCCTGCAGTTCCTCGTCGCGGCCGAGCTTGGCCAGCTGCACCGCCGATTTCAGCACGCCGATGGTCTCATCATAGACCTTGATCGGCACCGGAAACGGATGACGGTCCTTGCCGCCATGCGCGAGCGAGAAGCGCGCGGGATCGTGGAAACGGTACGGCGTCCCGTGGACGACCTCGGCGACCATGGCGAGCGACTCGACGGTGCGGGCGCCGACGCCGGGCGTGAGCAGCAGCTCGGGGAAATCCAGCGGCCCGCATTCCGCCGCGGCGGCGAGGGTGCCGTGCAGGCGGCGGATGAAGACATCGCTCGATCGCACGTCGTGATGCTCGGGCATGATCAGGTGCAACAGATCGCCCTGCGCTTCGACCTTCTCGGTCAGTTCGGCATATTCATGCGCGATGCCGTCGGGACCGAGCGCGGCGAGCAGATCGAGCTGCGCCTGGCGCGAGGCGTCGGCGCGGTGGTCGGTGAGATTGACGATCTCGCCCTGCGACGGACCGTCGATCGCGCTGTGCGGTTCGTCGACGAAGCTGCGCAGCCCCTCGGAGTGCCAGTGATAGCGTCGTGCCTGCCGCTTGTGATCGTTCATGCCTTGCTGGACCACGGTCCATTTGCCGTCCGCGGTGACGAAGAAGCCGTGCAGATAGAGCTCGAAACCGTCCTGGACCGCGGCGCTGTCGACCTTGGCGACCAGACGGCTGGCGCGGGTGAGGGCAACGCCGTCGACGCCGGTCCGCTCGCCCAGCGCCGACAATTCGTCCGGCGTGCGCCGCGAATGCTTGCCGCGGCCGCCGCAGACATAGATGCCGAGCTCGTCCTGCAGCGGCGCAAGCCCGCGCTTGAGCGCGCCGATGACGCTCGTGGTGATACCAGACGAATGCCAGTCCATGCCCATCACGGCACCGAACGACTGGAACCAGAACGGATGCGAGAGCCGCTGCAGGAACGCGTCACGGCCGTAATGATGGACCACGGCCTGCGTGATGATCGCCCCCAGCGTCGCCATGCGCTCCGCCAGCCACGGCGGCACGCGTCCACCATGGAGCGGGAGATCAGCGCTGCCGGTACGTCGGGCCATCGGTCTCCAAATCTTGGATCACGCCTTCGATCGAGCCTCGATGCGACGTCCGTGAGTCGAGGCAGACTATCCTCGACGATCAGTCTGTCATCGACTCATTGGCAGCCCGTCGAGGATCGCGAGGGGATTGTGGTCGCCAAACGTCTCGCTGTCGACCCTACGGAGACCCGGCCGGAATATCTGGGCGATGGCTAAGAAGGCGGTGGCGAGCAGCATCCCCACCGCGACGAGCGCCGCCGCGTGCCGAAGTTCCGTGCGTTAGATGCGCATGGCGTCGAGTTGCGCCGCTGGAATTGCCTCATGACGCCGGAACAGCGGGGCAATCCGTGATTGTGCCTTTCGCTTCAGCCGGGCCGCCGGCAGCCGGATCGGGGGCTGCCGGCGACTGGCAACTACTTTCGGTTCTTGTCCGGGCCCTGCGCCATTGCGAGATGGTGCTGGAGCGCCGGCAGGGGTCTTGCCGGCCCAGTCCTTCAGCTTCGGATCGTCGCCGCCATTGGCGTAGCGTTCGAACAGCGAGACGGCGTCCTTGTGGGCGCTGACCTGCATCGGATCGTACTCGCTGGCGAAGTCGTCCGCCTTGGCGTCGCGCAACCGGCTCCTCAGGCCGCTTCGGCGTTGATGGCGCTGACGGCGAGCTTCGTGAGCGCTTCATCCGTCTTCTTTTCTTCGGCCAAGGTCTGGTCGATGAGCTTGACGGCGTCCTTCATGCTGAGCTTGGTGGCCCATGCCTTCAGTGTGCCGTAACGGGCGATCTCGTAATGCTCGACCGCCTGCGCCGCGGAGACCAGGCCCGGATCAAGCGCCGGAGTGTCGGCGTACTCCTCCATGATCTCCTTGCCTTCGTCGAGGATACCCTCGATGGCGTCGCACTTCTTGCCACGCGCCGGCTTGCCCATCAGATCGAAGATCTGCTCCAGCCGATCGATCTGTCCTTCGGTCTCGTCATGATGCTTCTCGAAGGCGGCACGCAGCTGGTCCGACCCGGCGGCTTTGGCCATGCGTGGCAGCGCCTTGAGGATCTGCTTTTCGGCGTAGTAGATGTCCTTGAGGGTATCGAGGAAGAGGGCGCTGAGGTCTTTCTCCGACATTGGTAGCTCCGTGGGTTTGGGTTGATCCGTACCCACAACAGGCAGTCTG
>NZ_JACMYP010000158.1 GCF_020889705.1 Bradyrhizobium altum
GCAGTCCCTTTGGGTTCCGAAGCACGCACTTCATCGCAAGTCGCCGGCAAATCCACCGTCGCCACGCCGTCTTGCCGCGACAGGGCTCGATCGGCGGACCCCTCAAGCTGAACCGGGATGAACGCCGGGCGTGAGGACGGCGGCAGCGACCTGGTCGCGGTGTGCTTCTTGATCCACTTCCGAAGCAGGTTCGCGTTGACCCCATGTTCGAGCGCAAGCCTCGATACCGAAACCCCAGGCTCAAGGCAGGCCGTGACAAGACGCTCTTTCGATGCCGCCTCGTAGCGCCGGCGACCGTTCCGGCCAACAAGCCTGACCCGCAGTTTCTGATCATCCGCTGCCATCACAAGGTGTCCACCTATTTGGTGGACACCTCATGCATCAGAGCACTCAAAAGCAAAAGGTGCGGAGAAATTCGCGCTTACCGTCAAAATTGCTGATCATCTGATCAAAGGGGCCCACGATCGAGGTGCCAGCTGCGCATGAGTTCAAAGCGGCGGAACAGAGCGACGTCGTGCTCCGTCGAAATCTTGCCGATGATACGGAGCATCTCTTCGGTCGCGGCGGTCGGCCTCTCCTGTTGGTCAAGCACAGCGGGTGCGCATTGAAGGCTCATAAGGACTACGTCGGCGTTCGCGCCCGAGAGGTGATCTAGGCCCCGAAGAATGGCCGCTCCAACGTCGTCTAGAAATTAGTCTTTCCATGCGGCGTTCGTGCCGATTTGCCAAATTACCAGCGCTGGTTTGAACGCGAGCACGTCGTTCTTGAATCGCGCAGCCTCGTCTGGCGCCTCTTGGCCGTTTAAGCCGACATTATGCATATTGATCTTTGGGCCCGGGAAGCGGGCGCTCAGCGCGGGCGCGAGCTTGTTCGGGTACGAGTTCTCCTTTGAACTCGCTCCTTCGCCTACCGTCGACGAAGAACCGATGGCAACAATGCTTACATCGTCGGGACCGTGCAGTGCCTCAGCCAGGAGGGGCAAATGCTGGCCCAACGAGATGAGGTCCTCACGCGTCTCGCAGCTTGGGTTTGCCGACGTCATCTTCTGCGCTTCCTGGCCAGATGGTTATCCGTTAGTCGGAGCTGTCACTTGGTAGGTATAAGGGCACTGCGACGAACTGAAGACGTCGTTCAGGTACCGCGCCAAGCGTAGGCCAGCGAAGCCGAGTTGCTGCGTTACGAGTGGTGTAGCCCGATCGTAATAAGCTTGGTCCAGGGTATCACCAGCTACCCAGATATTGCGGGCGATCGCTTCATTGTGAGCATCCTCAGTCCACATGACCGGATCGTGCTTGGTGTCGGTCTTCGCAGCATCGCTGGTCAGCCAACCTGACTCAAGATTATCGACAGAAGTCGGCCAATTGTACTCCATCGCGCGTATCAAGGTCGTCTCCCACATCTTGTGAAGATTGTCGGGCGGCGTCGAACACTTGTCCGCCGTGCAGGTCTTGCCCTTGAACTGGATCACCTTGATTGCGATCCCGTTGCCGCCGCTGCTTTCCCATATCGTGTGAAACGGCTGATGAATGTCACCGACGAAGTGAACGGCGAATTTGAGGGCTCGAAGCTGTTGTCGCCGGCGGTGCAACGCAGGTCATTCTTTAAACGCGAGAGCTCGTTAATGACGCAGTCGCCTTGCTCAGGCTTCTCCTTGGGGCACTCTGTTGCCGGATCGTAGTGCGTGTCCTGTCGCGGAATATCGACGAAATGCCAGTTATAGGTCTCATTCGGCTTTGGACCATTGTAGCGGACCTCGTCAGCCCAGGTCGAAATCGAGGCAAGTGACGGGGTCGTGCCGCGTTGGGGCTCGCCTGAAGTATCTAGGTTATGGCCTGCGCCGCGTTCTGAGAGAGCCGCCGCTGTGCGATTTCAGTGACGATCGAATGCCCTTCTTCGCCCCAGGCCCATGCATTGGAAGTTGTCAGGGTCAAAATCAACGACAGAAGAATTCGGCGCTTCGCAAATTTGAATCGACCGCTCATGAGCCCATCCTCGAAGTAAGTAAGATGATTATTTTTGATCCGTTTGTTCGACTTTAGCTAGAAAATGGTCCATAGTGCAATCTAGCGCTTGAATTGTTTTACGACGGAACGCCGCAGGCTCATTTTAGAAGACCCTCGCGATGACTGGCGAATCGCCCGGTTATAGAATGCCCGAGAAGCTGTACGATATCGCTGATTTGCTGCAAGGATATGATCCGAGCGATAAGTTGGCTTTTGTAAAGTCATGGGATTTCGGGGCGTACGGTCGCTACATTTCAGACGGGGCTGCAACGCCCGCCTCACTCGAGATTAGACTTGCTCAGGCAGAGCATGACGCGCGCATTGGAGAAGCCTTGGAACGCGTTTCTCGATCGCGAGCCGAAACCTGAGTTGGTTGGGGCCGGTTCACCCGCTTTATGGTAGTCTCCTGCCCAGAAGGTGCTTCCTTGGAGGGCGACGGGTTGTATCCTATTTCGGTGACCAGATTGGGGTCGGCATCAATTCGAAGCACCTGTTCAGCTACAGGAGACGAACATGGCCTCTCACGGGAAAAAGGTCCGAGTAAAATCAGTTTCCCTTAGCGTTCTTGGTATCGGTGGTGGCGTAGGGGGAGGTAAGCGACGCAGAACAAAAAGCGGTCCAAGGATTGATTTGCGTACATGGAAGATCGCCGTATATTGTTCAATACGCCCGATCAGCAGATGCGGGAAAAGGCCGATCCGTCTGTTGACGACATACGCAGCGAGTGCACCAATGTTATTGGCAAGCTCGATAGCAAATCACCTGCTGAGGCCGCTGTACGCGGGATACGACGGGCTTGTCACCAATTTCTTTCGCAGATAGGTGGTCCGGGACGGGCCGAGACCGACTTTTATTTCGCCCTAGGAGAACTCCGTGCGGCTGTTGGCCTCCATGTTGCCGCCCTTTCTCAGGCTTACAATGTGGGGGTCGAGGACCAACTCGCGCGCATACTGCCTAAAGACGATTAGCTGATCGATCTTTCGGTCAGATGACGATATGCGGCTATCGTGCTTCGGCTCGCAGTTTGGGATTCGGAACCTTTCCGTCTTTTTGCGTTGCGCGCGCTTGAAGCGCTCGCCGCGATACCGTCATTGCCGGCTCTTGGCAATATTCTGACCACGTCCGGCGACCTCGCCCGGGGATACGATGGCAAGGCTGACCAGGCGCGTCTGTGGCTCAACGTCAGGCATAGCGCCCTGAAGGACCGGGGGGCGAAGCCTTACAAGTCCGACCTGGTTCTACGGCCTCTGCCTATAGTCAGGGTTCTTCAGGGACGACTAACGGGGGCGGGGAGATCGATGCGCGGCGTGCTTTCCACTATCTCGTCCTGCCGAACTGAACCCATGCGCAGGTCTGGACGATGGGACTTCATGCGGAGCAGGATGCGTCGGCCGCGTATTGCGCGTTCGATCTGGACGGCGATATCGCTTGATTCGCTCAGGCGGCCAAAGTCGTTATCGATTGCGGGCAGGCGAGGAGATGGACAGAAGTCAGCCGATATGATCGGTGGCGCGTCAGAATAATAATCTGCCAGAGCGATGAGTGAGAGAATGAAGTGTTAATTCAAGGATCGCGGACAGCCGGTCGACGAGATCGAGGTCTACCTCGCCTACCAGACCCAGTTGCGCGAGCCGCTGGAGCTGCGACACGTCGCCCCCGACATGCGCTTTTTGACGGTCTCTCACGTTACCGGCGACGACGTTGCGAGCGCGATCGCAACGGTGCGACAGCGGGAAGCCACAGGCTTTGCGGACTATCTAGCAACGCGTTGGCAACCTTGGGAAACGGTGCTCAGGCGCACTGCCCCCGAAGAGCATGCAGAAATGGAGGAGCGGCTCGTCGATGCGATGGGCGAGGAGTTTCAAGTTCGGCTGAACCAAGGGCTCGCCGAAGTGGGCCTAGCGGGCGATGCCGATGCCGAGCGGACGCTCGGACCTCAAACCCTAACGAGATCGCCCTCGAGATCAAAAGCGAGGTGATGCACCGGGTGCTTGGGGCGCACGGCATCGAGCTGTAAAGATCGGTTAGACCAATGGTACAGATTGCTGTCGTGAGCTCGCGCCGCGCTCAGTGGACAGAGCCCGGCATGCTGATCGGGCTGCGGAGGCATCGCTTATTCAGCGATGCCATCCTTACTCAGTGTGTGATGGCGATCGAACAGTAAATTGCCGCCTCTATATCGATGTGAATTCCGGTATTGGAATTGCCGCCGTGAGCCTTTGACAAGAAGCAGCTCCGCCCTCACGCGGCTGAGACACTCAAGGAAGAACGAAAAGCCCCAGCATCTTCTGGGGGACCTGGAGGCCGGGATGCTGGGGCTCTCGTCGCCTTATCAAGAGAAGCAAACGGATAGGCGGCGTCATTGTGCATTGCAAAGTCGATTCGTCAAACCGGAGGGCATGCTTGTCTCTCGGGCATGCCAACTGCCGCGCGGCAATGAGGATGACAGTGCCCAGCCAGATTGTCGCGCTATAGCCAACCATCCGAAAGCCAAATCCCACCGGAGCTTTGCCCGTCAGTTCGCGGCGGACATGCAGGCCTTTCAGGCCGAGCGCGGCTACATCCAACCGGATCGTCCGCCGGGACCAAGCACATGTTTCCGCCTGCCGCGCTCAGCGGCTATAGCTTCCTGCCCGCGCGCCGATCTTCGGCGCCACCAATCGCCTCCTAGTGAGAGCTTACTTGCCGGTGATCGAAAATGATCCGGCTCGCCGGCCGACGAGCCTCTCGTTGATTTGGTGCGTGTTTTCTTCCCCCGAGTTCCATCCTTTGGGAGATGGAGTTGAAGGGCCCGGTGCGGCTCAGGTAATCCGCCGAGCCGACCTGGAGGCATGAAAGCTGCCATCGAACGGCTTACTGCCGCGAGACAAGAAGCTCACTAGATTCCCAGTCGCCCCATCTGCGCCGACACGTGTCCCGGATCGGGAAGGTGGTACCACGCCTGGCCGCCAGCTGCGGTGCTCAACAACGACCTACAAAACGCAGGTGTGAGCTTGCCGCGGTGGATCACGACGTTCTCGTGCCCCTCGGCGGCTCGAGCGTTCTGCCAGTTCTGATTATAGCCGCGCTGTTCATTGGACTTCACGTGGCAAGCGGCGAAGTCGCGGTCGCCCAGCGTTGCCAATTGCCAGGCATATACCGGCCGCTTGGTATGGATGTGCACCCACATCGGGCTTGGCGTCGCACCACTGCGGAGCGCCTTGGGCTGCAGCTTGATCTCGAACAGCGTCCCTGGCTCCTCCTTCAAGGCACGCGGTGGATCCACTGACGCCAGTTCCCCCGCCGCCCGCAACTGTTCAAGGTAATTTTGCGATGGAAACGCATAGGTCTTCATGCAATCGCTCGTGATCGCTGCCTTTCCCGCGTTCAATGAGTTTGCCTGTCCCTGCACCTGGGACCACATCGTCTTGAGCCGGACTATTTTTTCGTGCACTTCGGGCACTTGCGCAGCCGTGAGTAGGCCACGTCGGCGAGGCTCCTCCAGCGCGGCTACACAGGCCTCAATCTCGGCGGCCTGCGTCTGCGAGCGCTTAATGACGAGATCCAAGACGTGGTCGGCGTCCTCGGGTTTCATCTGGCGCGCTTGCGAGACGGCGCTTTGCTGAGCCGGCAGATCGAACTGCAGCAGCTCATCCAGTCGCTCGAGTAATCCCGCCAGTGCTTTCCTGGAGGGCGGAGCCTGCCACATCTGGAGGTGCTCGGTGGTGGATGACGCCCTCGCGCGTACCTCCTCCGCGGTCGCGAGTTTCTTGGTACCGAGATCCGAGAGCACGATAACCTTGCCTGTCGAGGCCGTGGCCGCATCGAGCCTGGCGAGTTGCGGCTCGGGCGGGCGGGCCGTCGAACTCCCCTCGCCTGCGGCCGCTGCGCGCCTTCCTTTGCCCTTTCTGCGCGCTGCACTGCCTTCGCCCACCACGGCGGTATTTTCCGCCAGCGCAGCCCAAGCCGGCGGTTCAATCGTGGCTGCTAACTTTGGCTGCACTGCCAGCAGCCGCATGACTTCGTTCGCCGTAAGCCACGCACCTTCCACGATCTCGTCCAGCAATCCCAACGGAAGGTCAGCTCCCGTTCCGGCCTCCCTCAGCGTGGCAACCATTGAGCTCACCCCTGAAGCGAATTCCGAAAGCCGCTCCATGACTCCTTCCAGAACGGCGCGATGCTCGGCGTCGAGCGGCGCCCCGTTGCTGTTCAGAACGGCCTCCATGGTCGAGACGAACGCCGGAAAAACATCCCGGATGAAGGTACCGAGCAGACGCACCCGCCCGTTCCCGTCCATGAGAAATTCGTGTACGGCTGGTCCGAACGTGCTCGCTTGCACATCAATCAAGACCTGCGCGAGAGCGATCAGCTGTTGCAGATACATGCATTTCGTATTGAGTGCCCAGCCGGTATGCAGTCGCAGTGCAGCCTCTTCGGCCTTGCGCATCTCGGCCGTAGCGCTTGGCAAGTCGGCAGTCGCCGCGCAGACGGTCTGCATCCGCTCCGAGCGCAGTGCCTTCTTTCCCCACCACTCCATGCAGGCCGCATAGTGTTCCGCCACGCTTGCAACCACGCGGCTCAGCTGGTCGGGCGTAGCGGTGCCTTTGACCTTCTCGAGCCATCCTGCTGCTGTCTTTCTGTTTTCCTCAAGTTGGTAGATAATCTGCGTGGCCACCGCGTTACATTCGGCGCCCGCGTCCAGCGTGTCATCGCGGAACCGGCGAGCCCGCTCGTCGGGCAGAATGCGCCGCGCCAAATCTGGGGGCAGATGGGCGTAGTAGTCCAGAATTGCTGAGCCTGCCCTAACGACTTGGTCGATCAGCTCTTGCGCCTCGGGAAAGTTCGGGGCGTGCGAGGCCGCCCGACGACAAGTATTGAACTCCTCAAGCAGGCTGCCCAACTCTCGCTTTGCTGCGTTGATCTCGTCCCGCGTTGGCGCCACCACATCCGAAGTTGGTGGCTGGTTCGCGAGCGGCGCGGTTCTATCTTGAGGACCGGAGCGCATCCGCTCCACGACGGCGTCGAAAGATTGACTGCGTTCCCCTGGGACGAGGCGGGGCTCTAGGCTCGAACTGCTTAACCCCCCGGCGCTGTCGGATCCCGCAGCCCCAACATGCGATGTGCCAGCTCGGCCAACGCCTCTCATATCTTATCTCCGATAAATTCGACAATGTGCAGTCTGCCCGGATAGCGCGCTTGGCTGACGAGTAGCTGACCGAGAGCGTTTTTTTCCGGATGCACAAGAAGGCCGAAGTCGCCGTGGGTCCACTTTCGCAGCTGCTGTACCGTTGGGGGCCGCGATGTGGAAATGGCCGCGTCAGCTGCGGGACAGTCACTAGCAGCACATAACTGCTGCGCGAGGCGCCTCGCCGTTATCTGCACTGTGGACTGCGACAGTATCGGCCGCGAGGCGATCCGTAAGAGTCCCTCCCCTCTACCGGTGGCTTCGTGCACACGAACTGGGCCAAAGCCATCCCAAACGCTGGAAAGCAGCGAGGAGAACGCTCGCGCCCTGAATAGTGAGTTGTGGTCAGGCAGAAATGACCTGCGTATACTCGGATGGCTGACCTACGGCTGCCGCACGCGTTCCGCTCTTAGGAAGGAGACTTACACCGAAGAGCTCACGAACCGAGCGGCCATACACCGATTGTGGCGAGACGTAGAAGGCCATGAGCAACAACATTTTCTCCCAACGCACGAATCGTGCAGAATCGACGTTTCGTAAATCCTTTGCAAAACATATCTCGCGAAGCCGCCGCCCATCCAGGCCCGGTCAGACCCACCTTACAGAAATATGGCAGCGAACGCACCAAGTGCGCCGAGCGTCAGCCCGATCAGCGAACCGGCTGTCGGCAGATCCCGAAAGAGCAGAAGGGTGAGTATCGGCTCCACCACCAGAATAGTTCCGACCGATATTGCGACAATGATCCAGATATTCTTCAGATGCATGTAGCCTAGCGCGTATCCGAAAACGAGCAGGATGCCACCGAAGGATATCAGGAGAAACATCGGCAACAGTATTGCCAGATCACCGCTGGCCTTTCCAAACTGCCGTGAAGGCAATCAGCTCGGCGATGATCGAAAGCGCTTCTCCAAGGAAAATCGCTGCCACCGCTACAATCTTCAATATCAAGCTCATCGGCCTCTACGGTTCCGGCTATCCAAGGCAACCGGAGACGGGGCATCGGAGTAACCGCTGAGGTTGCCTTTTCGGCCTGTCAGGCGCTTGCAAGGCGCCCGCGCGCGCCACGCCTATCGCTCCTCACGGGCACTTCAAACGTCTGCCCGGTTGTTGACTGGACCCCGACCTGCAGCACTTCGCGTCAATCAAACCATCTTCGCTGCTTGGAGCAGCGAAGATCGTTCAGGGCGAGCCCAACCCAACCGCGTGCCGGCTGCCACACCGGCGCGATCAGGGCCTAGGCTGCAATCCGCACGGGAAGTGCGGAATAGCCGTGCACGAAGTTAGATGCAATTCGCTCGGGTTCGCCGACAACCTTGACCTCCAGTCGCGCATCCAAAATCTCTTCCCAGAGGACTTTCAACTGCAGTTCCGCAAGATGTCGACCAACGCACCGATGGATGCCGAATCCGAACGAAAGATGCTGCCGCACATTCTTGCGGTCGATGACGAAGCTGTCGGCGTTCTCGATGACCTCTTCGTCCCGGTTGCCAGAGATGTACCACATGACGACCTTGTCGCCCTTCCTGATTTGCTTCCCACCTATGATGCAATCTGCTGCAGCGTTACGTCGCATATGTGCGATCGGCGTCTGGTATCGAATAATCTCGGACACGGCACTCGCCACCAGCCCCGGATTGTCGCTTAGTTTTCGTAGCTCGCCCGGGTGCTGATTCATGAACAGGACGCCGCCGGTAATCGAGTTGCGGGTGGTGTCGTTGCCTCCCACGATCAGCAGGAGCAGATTCCCGAGAAACTCATCCGGCGTCATATGGCGCGTGGCGGGCGAGTGCGCCATCAAGGAAATGAGGTCGAGACGCGGCTCGGCATCGATGCGCTCGTGCCAAAGTCGGGTGAAATAGTCCAGGCATCCGGACAAGATTGTACTTCGTTTGTCCCAGCTGTCGACCGCATGACCTGCTCTCGGAGGAGTGACAGCGACATCCGACCAATGGGTCAAGAGTCGCCGGTCTTCGAAGGGAAAGTCGAAGAGTGTGGCCAGCATCTGCGTCGTCAACTCGATGGACACCATGTCGACCCAATTGAACGGTTCATTGCGTGGCAAGCCGTCCAGAATTGCCCTGACCCGAGAGCGGATCAGGCTTTCGAGCTTCGTCAGGTTATCCGGTGCAACTATCGGACTTACGGCATTGCGCTGCTCGGCATGTTTCGGAGGCCCCATCTTGATGAAACTTGGGGTCCAGTGCTCGTCAGGCACGTCGACGATAGTGATACCTTGCTCCGACGAAAATGTTCTGTGATTTGTATCTACTGCTACAATATCGCGGTATTTCGTGAGGGACCAATATGGGCCATAGCGGCTGTCTTGGCAGTAGTGAACGGGATCTTCCCTTCGCAGCCGCTCAAAGCACCCCCATATGCTATCATCTTGAAAGCGCTTGGCTTCGCTTACATCCAGGCTGCTCAGCGGAATACTTGACGCATCATCGGCTCCCAAGTCTGCCAATCGCGTTTTCATGATCGTCTCCCGCCGATTCTGCTCGCTCAAGAGCTTACGGATCCGCGTGGTCGCGATCCATGGTGTCGACTACTGTGGCGCTTTGATTGCGAGCAGGTCGTCGCTCCAAACAGAGTATCCCCCAAAGCGCAGGAGGTCTCCCCTACCATTTCCGGCAGTAAGGATCGGATTGACTTTCCAACTCATCTGCTCCAGTGGATCTGAGAGCCATCATCGCCACACCGGTGCCGCCTAATGCCGGCTAAATCGCTGCTCGACCTATCAAACAGGCGCCATGTGGCAGCCGCTTTCCACTTTTTAAAAGTACCAAATGCGACATCTTTGGCTCGTCACGGTCGCACTTGAAGTTGTTACCCGTTGTCCGCATCGGTGCCGTGGCAATCACTAGCGCTGATTGTCGCCGACCAGATCCGTTAGCGCCGCTCCGCGCCGAGGGACACTAATTTGTTGTTCAACTGGCAAGCGGCCTGCTTCATCCATCGTCCTGACCGACAGAAGCTTTCGCGGAGGATCGCAGCCAAGGGCTGCGATGCTCGATCCTATATCTATCCCATTTATGGTCCGAACCATTCGCGATGGGCTATCCCCTGCGCGGCAAATGAAACTGTGGCCGGAAATCCGCGCCGCCATCGGGAGAAATTTGAGACGCCCGTTTGGCCCGCTCAGATGCAGGCTAAGCATCACTACTGCTCCGAAAAGCGTCTCCACAGACCCTTACGCGAGGACATCGAACCCAGCACCTGACGGCCGAAACGAAACGAGGATGTAAGTGACAGCCCAACCGTACTAAGCGGCGCTCAACGCGTAGAGAGCAGTATTCGACACGGCAGATCGGTAGTCCTTCAGTGCGCGCAATATCGAAACTCGGCGCATTGTGAGCCGTGATACTGGAGCTTCGTTTAGGCCATTTCGATAACCGACCTGCACTTTAATTGCGATCCGTAAGGAGCAAAGCAAGCAGTTGCGCACTGATGGCGACTCTCCTTCTCCAGCAACTTCTTGCTCCGGCACCTGAAAGGACCAGGCAGAATGACGGCATACCATATGATGTTACAGAACTCGCGCGCATCCCATCCTGGTGGCAGGGTATTGGAGATAACCACGACCGCTGGATGCATCGTCAGATGTTCTTATTGCCCGCAGGACAGGTTCGCCGATCGTCAAAGACCCGTGTCCCAAGCGAAGCACCTCGGTGTTCAGGATTTCAAGCGATGTCTGGCACGCGTACCAACAGCTACCGGCATCGGTTTTGCCGGCTACTCGGAACCTTGGCTGCATCCGGCGTGCACCGGGATGGTTGAGCATGCGTACGCACGCGGTCACGACGTCCGAATCTTCACGACGCTTGTCGGAATGAACGGGAGTGACGTTCGGCGCTTGCAGGTGCTCCAGTTCAGCGCTTTCGTTGTCCACGTTCCCGATGACGGAACTTATATGAACAGCCGCCTTATCGGAAAGACCTATCTCAATGTCATGCGCCGACTGGTCGAGGCGAACATTCCCTCAATTCGATTCGTCGTTCTCGGAAACGTCCATCCCGATCTCGCCGACATCATTCCCGCCAAAATGCTAAAACGCTTGCGGCCGCTGAGTAGCAGGCGGGGACATATTGATTTGAATATCATCAAGCCGCGACAGCCGGTCGTCGGACCTTTGACATGCATGGGCAAACAACAGTATCGTAATGTCCTTCTTCCAAACGGCGACGTTACATTGTGTTGCATGGATTTTGAGCGGCGTCATGTCCTGGGCAATCTTTTGCGCGACGAGTACGAAGACCTGTTCGAAGGGCGAACATTTAGCGAAATCGTCGATCGCATGAACGGAACGGATGGCTTTCTGCTTTGCAGGATATGTGAATTTGCCAAGCCGCAGACGTCGGAATGGTGTGTGGGAGCCGACCAGCAATCGTGAGGGCAGGCCCGCGCGAGGGCGGATGTCAAAAATCCGCTGAAGAACCACACAAGAGCGACGCCAACTCGCCTGCGCCGTGCCCGGAAGAGCCATGCCGATAGAAAGTAACCGGTATGAGCTCCCACGTCCGCGATGTTTAGCGGTCGCGTGCGTAGCGGATGGGCATCCAGTGCTGGCGCAGCGCCTCGACGACGGCTGGGATATCGAGGTAGGCGTTACGGAGGAAATCCTCGGTTTTGCGACCGTTTCGTGGCGGTCCGAGCAGCGGACGGGCCTGATCGCGCATTGCCTCACTAAAAATGTTACCGGACAACTTCCCTGTCGCGCCTGGGGCGGAGCTGCCGAATCAGTTCGGTGGCGGCTATGGCAGGGAGGATCAGCATGCGCGCAAAGCGCGAGATCACGTCAGCGCTGGCCGAGCGTTATCGGGCGGGCGGGCGGCTCGAGAAGGGACGGATCCTGGACGAGCTTTGCGCCGTCACGGGATGGCATCGCAAGCACGCGATCCGAGCACTGTCAGTGGCCGAGGCATTGGGATCGGCCGTGCCGCGGCGGCGAGGCCGGACCTACGGTGCTTCCATTCGGGTTGCACTGATTGTGCTATGGGACGCCTCTGACCGGCTCTGCAGTAAGCGGCTCGTCGCAATGATCCCGTTCTTGCTCCCGGCACTTGAACGGCACGGCAGATTGAAGCTTTCTGCCGATGAGCGGTCGCTAGTTTTAAAGGTGAGCGCGGCGACGATCGATCGCCTGCTGAGCGACGTAAAGATCGCAGCAGCCGGAGGACGCAGACGGCGGGCGGGGTTTTCCAGTGCCGTACGGCGGCAGGTCCCGGTGCGCACATTCAATGACTGGGGATCGCCTCCGCCGGGGTACTGCGAAGCGGATCTGGTTGCGCACGGCGGCATGTCCGTAGCCGGCGCGTTCATTCAGACGCTAACAATGGTGGATATCGCGACGGGATGGACTGAATGCTTTCCGCTCGTCGTGCGTGAAGCAGCTCTTGTGGTCGAGGCTCTCGAGCGCGCGCAGAACCTATTTCCCTGGCCCGTTCGCGGGCTCGATTTTGACAACGACAGCGCCTTCATGAACGACACGGTCGTGTCGTGGTGCCGCTCTCACAATGTCGAAGTCACTCGTTCCAGGGCCTACAAGAAGAACGATCAGGCATTCGTTGAACAAAAGAACGGAGCTATCGTTCGCCGCCTGGTGGGGTACGGGCGGTTTGAAGGCATTGATGCCGCTCGCTCGTTAGCTCGCCTGTTTGCGGCTGCACATCAATTTCCTCCAGCCCTCGTTTAAGCTCAAGGAGAAGCACCGCGAAGGTGCCAAGGTGATCAAAAACTATCTTCCTCCGGCTACGCCGTACGAAAGAGCATTGGTCCACCCGAGTCTCAATGAGGCATTTAAACGTAGGCTGCGGGAGATTTACCGCACGCTTGATCCGGTGGCATTGCTGGCACAGGTGCGGGACGCTCAAAATGAGCTGGGCAAGCGCGTTGATCAGCGGGCCGGAAAGCCAGCGATGATTATCGCGCCGGTGCAAAGCGACTTGGCGGCTTTTGCCCGAGAGCTCGGCGATGGTTGGAAAGATGGTGAGCAGCGGGGCATTCATCGGCGCCGCTATGTGCGGCGCAAGCCTGTGCCACGCCGGCCATCGATGCTCGACCCGTACATCCCCATCATCGAGGAATGGCTCGCCGCGGCTTCGCACTTGTCCGCGGTCGATCTTCTCTCCCGGCTGGAAGCGCATGCGCCTGGTCGGTCAGCGGGCATCAGCGGCGTACGGTGCAGCGATGGGTGAAGAATTGGCGATCAAAGGCCGCTCGACAGCTCATCAGCAGCACGGAGATCACACTAGCGGTCCAAGCTTCGTGCCTTAGGATCTAATCCGGTTCTTTCGCCGAATCACCGCAAGCCGCTCGCTCGCTACGGCGCTCTGGACGGCGCGCTTCGCGAGCGGCTTGCTCGGACTCGCGGCAGCTGCTTCAGGAGAGACTAGGGTGCGCTTCGGTAACATTGTCATCTGAGGCAATATGAAGGGGCAGCTTTCCATGGCGCGCGACATGTCTATGGAACAGCCCTGCCAAGGGTCATCCCGAATACTGAAGAGCCGTCACAAGCATGCCCGCATCGTGGAACGGACTGGAGGATCGTGGTGAAAGAAAGTACCGGCGGATGTCGATTTGCAGACCCTCGGCAGCCGCAAGCGTCTTATTATCCGGGAAGGAGATGCTGGTGTTCGACCGAAGAATTCACGAATCAAACGATGCGCGGATCCCGGCTAGATGTGGAACGTCCGTCCAAACAACATCTTCTTCTCGCATTCTAATTGAGCAGAACCGACGTTGCTCAACTCCTTTTCAAAATACGATTTCGCTGAAGATGCCATCCATTTTAGCGGTACTTAAAATACGCTCATAGCAATACCGCAGCGAGCGTGCCAAGCGCACCGAGCGCCAACCCGATTAGCGAACCTACCGTCGGCACGTCTCGAAACAGGAGAAGCGTGAGAATCGGTTCCACCACTAAAATTGCTCCCACCGATATCGCAATGATGATCCAGATATTCTCTAGATGCATGTATCCTAGTGCATATCCGAAAACGACAAGGATGCCGCCGAAGGATATCAGCAGGAACATCGGCAAGAGCGTTGTCAGGTCCCCGCCGGCCTTTCCAAACTGCTTTGAGGCAATCAACCCTGCGATTATCGAAAGCGCTTCGCCAAAGAAAATCGCTCCGACCGCTACAATCTTCAATGCTAAGCTCATCGCCTGACGTATCGAAAACGCTGGGTCAAAGGTAACTTCCAATGCTGGAATCCATCTCCTGACTGCCTTAGACAGTTGGAGATGCAAGGGCCCTCGGCTGGGCACCACCATTCATGGCTTCTCGCAGGCACTCAACGTCTGCTGAATGCTGCCCAGTTCCCGAGGCCGACATCCCTCACGCCGGTTAACCGCTTTCGTTATTGTGCAGCGACGAGAGTGAAGAAGAAGACGAAACTGAGCAGCTGGGCGGCCGCCAAGCCCGAGCATCATGGCCTAAGCTGCAATCTGCACAGGAAGTGCGGAATAGCCGTGAACAAAGTTGGACGCAATTCGCTCGGGCTCGCCCACAACCTTGATCTCCAGTCCAGCCTTCAAGATTTCTTCCCAGAGGATTTTCAACTGCAGCTCAGCAAGATGCCGTCCAACGCAACGATGGATCCCGAATCCGAACGAAAGATGCTGCCGTACGTTCTTGCGGTCGATGACGAAGCTGTCGGCGTTCACGATGACATCTTCGTCCCGGTTACCAGAGATATACCACATGACGACCTTGTCGCCCTTCCTGATTTGTTTCCCACCTATGATGATATCGGCCGCAGCGTTGCGCCGCACATGTGCTATGGGCGTTTGATATCGAATAATCTCGGATACGGCGCTCGAGACCAGCTTGGGATTATCGCGTAGTTTTCGCAGCTCGGAGGGGTGCTGGGTCATGAACAGGAGGCCGCCGGTAATCGAATTGCGCGTGGTGTCATTCCCACCCACGATCAGCAGAATCAGATTGCCGAGAAACTCGTTCGGCTCCATGTGTCGAGTTGCAGGCGAGTGCGCCATCATAGAAATCAGGTCGAGACGCGGCTCGGCTTTAATGCGCTCGTTCCAAAGCCGCGCGAAACACGCCAAGCACTCGGACAAGATCGCACAGCGCTTGTCCCAGCTGTCGATGGGCTGGCCAGTTTTCGGAATTGCTACAGCTACGTCCGACCAGTAGGTTAAGAGCCGCCGATCCTCAAACGGAAAGTCGAATAGCGTAGCAAGCATCTGCGTCGTCAACTCGATGGAGACCCTATCCACCCAATTGAAGTCATCGTTGCGCGGCAAGCCGTCCAGAATTGTCCTGACGCGACGGCGGATCACGCTTTCGAGTTTCGTCAGGTTTTCTGGCGCGACGATCGGACTTACAGTATCACGCTGCTCGCGATGCTTAGGCGGACCCATCTTGATGAAACTCTGAGTCCAGTGCTTGCCAGGCACGTCGGCAATGGTGACACCCTGCTCCGAAGAGAACATTTTGTGATTGGTATCTACCTCTACGATATCGCGGTATTTCGTTAGCGACCAATATGGACCATAGAGGCTGTCTTGGCAGTAGTGAACGGGAGCTTCCCGTCGCAGCCGCTCGAAATAACCCCACATGCTATCATCTTGAAAGCGCTTGGCTTCGCTTACATCCAGATTGCTCAGCGGGATATTACACGCGCCCTCGGCTCTATAGTCTGCCAATTGCGTTTTCATGATCGTCTCCGCAGATTTTGCTCTCTCGAGAGCTAAGGGATCCACAGATCGCGATCCATAGTTTCGAGCTGGCGTGGCGTTTTGGTTGCGAGCGGGTCGTCGCTCCAGCAGAGTATCGCAAATCCTAGGTCCGTCTCCCCTACCATTTCCGGCAGGTAAGGATCGCGTTGACTTTCCAACTCCATCTGCTCGAGTGGATCGATGAGAACCGTCCGCGCTACACAGGCAGTGCCGAATGCCAGCGACGTTGCTGCTCGCGCGATCAAACAAGACGCAATGCGGCCGCAGCTTCCCACCTCTTTAAGAGGCAAAATGCGACGTCTTCGGCTCCTCACGCCGCGCTTACTTCCATGCTGGCCGCTGGATTGTGCGGTGACCACTACCCACACTGATCGTACGTCCACGAATACGGTTAACGCCGTTCCGCTGAGAAAAGCCAATTAGTTCTCATGGCAACCAGCCTGCTTCATCCATTATCCTGACCAGAAACTTAAACGGGACAAGAAGCTTTCGCGGACAATCGCCGCCGAGGCCTGCGATGCTCGGTCGCTTGTCCATCGCATTCATGGCGCCCGAACCATTCGCGAGGAATATCACCTGCACCAAAAATGGCAAATCATAGAGAGTAGTCCGGAACCCGCGCCGCCATCGGAAGGCTTTAGGATGTCCCATTTGGGCAGGTCAGATGCTGGCTTCGCATCGCCACGGCTCCGGAAGCATCTCCGCAGCCCCTTCTAGCGAAGACACCGGGCCCAGCATCTGACGTGTGCCGACACGGAACGAGGATGTCAGTGACAGGCAACGATGCTGAGCGGCAGTCGACGCGTAGAGAGGAGAAATCGACACGCCAGACCGGGTCCCACCTTTCGGCAGCGGATTATCGAACTCGGCGCATGGCCAGCCATGACATAGCAGCTTCGTCTAGCCCTTTTCGCCAGCGGCCTATCCCGGATTTGCAATCCGTGAGAAGCAAAGCAAGCCCTGCGCACCAAACGCTCCGCTCCCTCTCCAGCAATTTCTTGCTCCGCCACCTGAAAGGCCAGAACAGAATGACGGTATATCCAAGGGAGTTACAAAACTTACGCGCAGCCAATCCTGGTAGCAGGATTTTGGAGATAACCACGACCGCAGGATGCATCGTCCGGTGTTCTTATTGCCCCGAAGACAAGTTCGCCGATCGCCAAAGACCTGTGTCTCAAGCGAAGCACCTTGGCCTTCACGATTTCGAGCGATGTTTGGCACGCGTACCAACGGCTACCGACATAAGTTTTGCCGGATACTCGGAGCCTTGGCTGCATCCGGAGTGCACCAGGATGGTTGAGCATGCTTACGCACGCGGCCATGACATCCGAATTTTCACGACCCTTGTCGGAATGAACGGGAATGAGGTCCGGCGCTTGCAAGTGCTACAGTTCAGGGCTTTCGTCGTCCACGTTCCTGATGACGGCACTTATGTGAACAGCCGCCTCGTTGGAAAGTCCTATCTCAATGTCATGCGCCTGCTCCTCGAGGCGAACATTCCCTCAATTCGGTTCGTCGTCCTGGGCAAAGTCCATCCTGATCTCGCCGACATCATTCCCGCCAAAACGCTAGAGCGCTGGCGGCCACTGAGTAGCAGGCGAGGACGTCTTGATCCGGATATCATCAAACCAAGACGGCCGGCCGTTGGAACTTTGACGTGTATTGGCAGACAACAATATCGCAATGTCCTTCTCCAAACGGCGACGTTACTCTGTGCTGCATGGATTTTGAGCGGCGTCATGTTCTTGGCAATCTTTTGCGCGACGAATACGAATATCTCTTTGAAGGACCAATCTTTCGTGAAGTTGTCGATCGCATGAACGGAATGGGCGGCTTTCTGCTCTGCAGGATGTGCGAATTTGCCAATCCGCAGACGTGGGGACGCTCTATGGATGCCGACCAATAATTGTGACGGCAGGGCCGCGCGAGTGCGGATGTAAAGAATTCACGTAGAACGACACACGACCAAAGCCGATTAGCTCGCCACGTGCCGGGAATGGCCGCCGATGGGAAACCCGCCGATCGGATATACGACTGACACTAGGCGGATTAGAGCCGCGCTTCAGTGAGGTGAACCACTTGAGAGCCTGCTCTATAGAGGGCCTCATGGGCGGCACAAAACCGCCGATGTTCAACCGGCGCGGCCGGGAGTGGTAGATCCTTTTCCGCAAGGCGGCCGAGGACGTAGGACGCCAACGCAAGGCCGAAGACGGTCCAGGTGCAATCCCGCGCCCGTTGTAGCCACCGAAGGATACCAGGTTACGGTCGAGCTTGTGAAAGCGCGGCAGGTGATCGGAAGTCATCCCGATCATCCCGAACCAGCAGGTTTCGAACTCGTGGTCACCCAACTGCGGAAACAGCCTGCGCAGCGACCTCACCGCCCAGGCACGGTGAACCAAGGCGGCGATACCCTCCAGAGCTCCAACGCTGCCGAACACCAGACGACCGGACCGATCGAAGCGAAACGAGGAAAGGACCTCGCCGGTGTCCCATGCTCCTTGCCGTTCGGGCAGGATAGAGGTCCTGAGACGATCTGATAAGGACTGCGTGGCCAAATTGAAGTAAGGTAGGCGAATTTGCTCTCGCTGAACCTGCAGCCAAGGTCTTTTGCCGTAGGCGTCGGTAGCGATGATCACCCACTCAGTACATACGGATCCCATCGCCGTGCCGCCCCTCCAGTCCAACCCCATTTCGCCGACTCTGAGGACGTCAGTCTGAGTGCATATCCTCGCGCCCCTGCAAGCGCAATGCGTGCCAAGCCGCGCGCATAGGCCAGAGGCTGAATTGTACTGGCGCGCTTGTCTAGCAGCGCGCCGGTATAGTTGCCACCTCCAATCTTTCTGCGCGTCTCCTCCGCACCACGACCGGAGCGCCGCGTTTCTGCCACTGTTCGGCACGTATCTGGATTTCCTCCAAGCCCGGTGGCCGACCGCGCGATGCAGGGTCCCCCGCTCAACTTCGCAGTCGATCCCATGTCTCTCGATCAGTTCAAAACCTCTTCGGTCCTCCACCCAGTAATTCGATGAGCCGCTCTCCAAAGGGAGGGCCGAGCGTACCTGAGAGCGTGTCGGACATAACCCACATGCCCGCATTGACGAGCCCGACGTTGCGCCCGGAACCACCGAATCCAATTTCGGATGCCTCCAGCAGGAGACCGCGCACGCCTGCCTTCGCGAGGTGAATAGCCGCAGAGAGCCCAGTATATCCGCCGCCGATCACAACGACATCGGCTTGCAAATCACCCACGAGAGGACCGGTATAGGGCGGCGCTGGCGCTGTCAGCTCCCATAAGCCGTGCGATCTGCGACTGCCTTGCATCGGACGAACTCGTTCTGCAGCCCCATTAACTCGGCCGGCGGCCTTCGTTGTGGAACTGCCAATCCGAACACACCTCGCACTGAACTGGCACTTTAACAGGTTGACCAGTAGCGGCGCTTGGGAGGATCCAGGAGCGGAAGCGGCTTCACCGAACCGTGAGCTCCCAGATGATGCGGATGTGCCCTCCATGAATCGATGGTCGGAAAATGTGCATATTTCTAACGCGCAGCTTACTGTCATCAATCAAGTTCAGGACGCGCCCAATATCTCCCTGATCCGAAAAGACGACATACATTAGACCATCGGCATTGAGCCAGATATGTGCTCCCCCTAGAGCTGCGGCCATGACCTTGTGATCTTCGTCAAAGCAAGAGCGCTCCAGGTCGTCCTTTGCTTTTCGGTTCCAATACGGTGCGGCAAAGAGAATAAGGTCGAATTTTTCTTTAGGCTGCAGCGCAGAATAAATGTCACTGAGGCGCACGTCTGCGTGCTCGGAATAACCCAGCCGCTCGATGTTTAGCTTTGTGTTGAGAACGGCTTGCGGGTTAATATCCAGAGCCACTAGGTGTTCTGCTCCAGCGCGGAGTGCTGCCAAGCCCAACACACCTGATCCGCATCCCAGATCTAACACTGTTGCTCCAGATTCGATGTGCCACTTCGATATCAAGGCGTCGGGAGCATGACTTAGGCGTGGCGACAGCACACCAGGAAGAATGTGCAAGAGCATACCGCACACTTCCACGTCGTGCGGGAGTTCGCATGACCGTAGATCAGCGATCATTGCGTCCACATCGGTCGTTTGACGCCTCGCCGATACGGTTGGGGATGCCGTCATTTCAACTCTCCATTTTTGCAGCGCGATCAGAAGCTGCCTTGCCTCATCATCGACCGCTCCCATCAATGAAATTACTCTATTGAGCGCGTAGGGGTAGCTGCCGCACGCTCGATGCTCTGTGAGAGCACACCGGTCTACGGGATTGAGAGCATGGCTTGTCCTGCGTCTCTGAACGCCATCGGCCTTCGCGAGCTATCGTTGCCTCTTAGTACCAATGCCCCTAGCAACGACCGTGCCATCACCATTCAAAACGCGCTCGGCCCCTGATCTTCCTTGGAATAACGGCCGGCGACAGGCCCTGAGCTGTTCTGCCGCTGGCCCAGCGTGTCGGTAACCGAACACGTATATCCAGCCACATCATTTGTCAGCGCGCTCCGCTTGCCGCAACGCCGACAGGTGTCACGCTTGAAGCGCTCAGAAACGAGATCGACGCCTCGCCGAACAGCAATCAGCACGTTGGTCGCCCGCGAGCAGCTCCCGATGACAGCGTCGGTCGGGACCGCGTCTTCGACGACTTGGCGGGGTCGTCATATGTCACACTGCGGCCCTTTCAGAACCAGGACAATGATTGCAAGCCGCGCACGGAAGAAAGCACGAGCGCTATATCGCATGTCCGTAACACGGCTCGGGATCATTCTTGCGTTGGAGATACTCTGGAGCGATATACTATGGACCGGGCGCTTCAGGCTGGTTGGCATATGCGCGGCAAGACAGCATCATCTCTTCTCGTGTCGCTGGTGGAGGATCCCTCCAAACTGGTTGTTTCGCGCGACCACTGGGCGAGAGCGATCGCCAACAATGCGAACACGCTGCACACCTACATTGTCCCGAAGTCCGCGGTCTGGACGCCCGACGACGCGCTGAGCAGTATCGGGCTCGGAATGAACGTTGAGGACCAGGACAACATTGATGCGGATGTGGGTCTGATGTGATCGCTGGGCAACATCAGCTCTGTTGGAGCGCCGACCGAATGATGCTGCAAATATAGAAAGGGCTCTTATTCCGCTTTTTCCCAATCAGCGCATGATCAAGCAGCGACACACGAGAAGCTATTCTCTCGCAAGCGTCCCGGCCGGCCTGACCTCCGGCCTTTCGGCTCACCGCATTGCATGCCGTGGCATAGCCCCACGACCTCCCGGCACGGATGCTTTCCTCGAAACTCGGCAGAAATCTAGATTGAAACTCAAGGGCCGCCTTTTGCAGAAAACGGGAAGGCCCGTCTTGCGCAGCTGCTTATCGCGCGCAACCACACGCATGCGCCGCTGGAGGTCAACATCGCTGCGTTCCCGTGAGCTGCTG
>NZ_JACMYP010000159.1 GCF_020889705.1 Bradyrhizobium altum
GATCCATCCAGAGGAAGGCTCCCGCTATCGTTGCGATATCAAATGACGACGTTGGTCTGTTTACGTCTTCAGACCTCGACACCAAAAACTCGATGTTCTCGACTCCCGAGGCGTCCGCCAGCCGCCTTGCTTCCTTGAGCATTTCGTCGCTCGGATCGACGGAAAGCACATTCGCAACCGAACGCGTCAGGGGAATGCTGATTAGTCCTGTACCGGCACCAAGATCGAGTGCACAACTGCTGGTATCTAGCCTGCAAAGCCGAACCAACGATCGGAAGAGGTCGTCTGAATAAGGAATCTGGTGCCGCGCATAATAGGGCGCCGCACCAAGATACACTTCACTTGCTACGATCATACTTAGCTCCGTACGTTTCGTCTGAACCAAACTCATCGGCTCTCAAAGGGGACAACCGGTAAAGCTGCCTCCCGGCGCACGCCGAAAGAGCCGATTTTCGCAGCACCTAGGTTCAGTAAGCTTCGTCGGCGGCACCCGAGAGAACAGGCAAGTTGATGGGTTCGACGGCCAGAGGCGGTTGAAAGCTGTTCGTTCGACGATCGGCGAGCCCCTTCCATTAGGAAGTAGGGAGGGGAATAGAACGCTAGCATCTCTGCATGCGAGCGAAGTCATCAGGCTCCCCGTGAGAACCGGATTGATGTTGCATGCCACACTCCTTAACGAGCCACGCGATGCGCGACAATTAATTGATACTGCTCTGATATCGTGTAGCTCAATTACTAAATGTGGTAGTTGGCGCGGTGCAGATTGTATGTCTCGGCAGAGAATTGATACAACCCAGAGCTACTTGTATAACGCGCCCACGCGCTCGATTAGCCGATGCGTCCTACCGAGTTAATCAGTTAATCGCGCTACACCAGCGTTGATCTTGCAGCCATTCGCGCGTCAATCAGTCCTCGGCATACGACGCCACTGCGCCTGACCCTCGAGTACGCCGCGGAATCTGCACAGGCACAGGTCAAGGTTTGTACAAGTCCGTATGTTGTCGAATGAGCTCCTCTTTTCTGTCACGCAACATTTGCGGGCCCTTGCGAAAAGCGTCGCGACCAACGGCGGCCGGGTTGGTATTTGAGCGCGGGCCCGGCGAAGTCGAGTGATCTGAACGATCACTTGAAGAAGCGCTCGTTCAATGAACGAAGGACTAGCCATGACCGTTCAGAAGGCCAACAGCTCATTCACGCGTGCTCCTCACGTCGTTGCTGCGCAAATGCCGCATGTCGGCGTCAGGCCTGAACACGGGCTTATCGTCACGCGCGAGGGGCGACCATTCGCGACGGAAGCCGGCAATACGTGTCGCGTGATCGCGCCGATCCCGGCTTGATAGGAGCACGTTTCCCTCTCGTTGAGCTTGGAGGGTACGACACATCGCGAGCTTACTCAGAAATCTACGTTCCTATGTGAAATCCATAGGAGCCTATGCTTGTGCCTATAAGGGGGGCTTCAGTGTCAGCAAAAACCGCTCGTGCCAGTATCTACCGAAATGAATCTGATCTTTTGCCGTTGATGCCATCCGGCCGCTTGATGGTATCGCGATGGATCGCGACTAGCACTCTGGTGGGCTGCGCATTTTGGTGCTCACCTTCCGTGGCCTACGCCGACTCTTCGGAGGATCTGAAGCAGGAGCTGAGGCGCCTGCAAGCTCGCGTTCGCTCACTCGAGGCTACCGAACAAACGCGAGCTCGCAACGATTCGGCTGCATCCAAGGTGGCGAGGCCAACTCCGAAAGAAGCGGAGGCTCGGGCACGCGATGAAGGCGCGCGGCTCCATGCTCAAGCCGCCGATGTACCCGTCGCTAAGATCCCGGTAGACTACGTCAAGATTTGCGATGCGTACGGTCCCGGTTACTTTTACATTCCAAGCGTCCGCACCTGCCTCAACATCAGTGGCTATGTGAGAAGCGACACAGGTACAGGGAACACGACGACTGGTTCCGACATCGGCATCTATCGGAGTGGCATTCTCCATGGTGCGAGCGATCGCGGGACGCGCAAAGACTCTGAAAATATCGAAGCTTCCGTGAATTTCGATGCGAAGACAGCCACTGATTGGGGTCTGTTGCACTCGCTCGTCAACTATCGCGTTGACTACGCGACCGCTGCCAGCCAAACCGCCACGTCTTCCGGTGTTCCGTCGATCACGTTCGATCGAGGCTACTTGGAAATGAATGGCTTTAAGGCCGGTCGCGACGAAACCAACTATAATTTCCTGTTTTATAGAGACATCTTCTACAGCAATATCTTTTGGCAATTTGAGCCCTTCGTCGACTACAAGGTGAACCAAGCGGCCTATACCGCCAATTTCGGCAATGGTTTCACTGGCACGATCTCTGTGGAAGATCCGACCACCGGTGGCACCAACAGGTCAAACTCGCTTCCCTCGGCCGCCATAGGTCGGAGGAGTGGCGCTTCGTTTGTCTACGGCTCTATGGATCTTCCGGACCTCATCGGCAACCTGAGGGTATCGCAAGCGTGGGGAGCGGCTCAGCTCTCGGTCGGTTATCATCAGGACTATGGCTCGGTAGCCACTCCATACACTGCGAATGGTTACGGCGGGCAGGCTGCTGTCAGCTTCAACGTACCGGCGTTAGGCGCTGGCTCCAGGCTGGCGTTCCAGGGCGCCTACTCGATCGGCGCAACCAGCCTCGCGTACAGTTGGGGTTATCAAGGTGGCGCCTTCGGCATTTCCAGTGCCGATCTCGGTGCTGATGCTGCCGTCGCCAACGGCGTCCTGCAACAGGCCCGCGAGTGGACGGTCGGCACGGTGTTTGAGGTACACATGATGCCGACTGTGGAATTTGACGCGTCGTCAGCCTACTACTCATTCAGAAACAGGAACACCGCCGGCACCCTGGCCTTCACCGGTTTCGAAACTAGCGCGCAGATCAAGTGGACCCCAATCGGTCCGGAACTGCAGATCATCCCAGAGCTCGAATACCGCCACATTGATGTCTCGGCTGCTACGGTTGCAGCCGGCAATGCCACATTCAACAAAGCGGACGCCTACGTCTTCGACATGCGCTTCTTGCGCAAGTTCTGATCCTCGAATTGGGAAATCCGATTTCAGCCAGCGCCTGGTGGCCATCCTCGAGTTTATCTTGGACCGCGGTGTCGCCTACGTCCGTGGCCAGAGCGAGGCATCTGAGCGACCATCGAGAACACTCGGCGTCCTCACCTATGCGGATCGTATGCATCAAAAACACCTTTGTCCCCAAGGAGCGGTCGGGAAACTATGTTCAAAACGGTTGACAAAGGCCATAGGAGGTAAACACACCTCGGTGCCGTCGTGTAGTGCTCGCTCACCAGCGCCGACAGCGTGTGTGCGCCGACTTGTCATTCGGCGTGCGTTGCGCGCTGCGTGTCCCTCGAACATCGGCACGCATCGATCAGGCTCGATGCGTGCCTGGGAAAGTCGGCCCGGCTGGGACGTCAGCATCAGCTCGAGGTCGGGCCGCAGCGCTATCATCGATCGCCTCTGACCACTGCTCGTGCCGCCACTGCAGCGCCACGGCATAGGCGTATGGCTCGAGCAACCCGACGCACGACGAGAGCACTGGCTTCGTCCGGTCTGCTCGTGCGCCCCGACAGCTCTCTTTGCTGCAGACGCGCTCGAAGATCCTCGCCGCGAGTCGATAATGTGGAAGAAGCCTGCAAGAGGGCGATTTAACTATCTCGTTCTTCCAATCGAGCACGTTTGTATGCAGACGGACTAATTCCGGTAATATAGACTGCTACAATGCATATCAGAAATCCGAGAGTGGCCTTGATCGTTATCGACTCTCCGAACATAACATACGCCCAGACCGCGGTAACTGGCGGGGTGAGGTATATCAGGGTTGCAACGTGGCTGGCGGCGCTTTCCCTTAGGCAGAACCAGTAAAGACCGTACCCCATAGCGGTTGTGAGAAACACGAACCAAAGAACCACCTCAACAAATTGCGCCGTCAGGTGAGGAGTGATCCCTCCATCCTGAATAGCTAGAGGCAGCGTACAGATCGCGGAGATGGCGCTTTGGATCGCCAAAGCGGCAAGTATAGGCATAGAGGTGGCGGTCCGCTTTGAAAGAAGGGTCGCCGAAACAAAGCATAGAGTGGCTACTACGGCCAATCCATACGCCCAAAGTGGAGCGTGGCCGACGGCCCCTCCCGTAGCCAGTGCTACACCTGCAAGCGCGACCACTGATCCTACCCACTGTCCTATAGAAATCTTCTCGCCCAAAACTGGCCCCGCAAAGATAGCCGTCGCCAGCGGCTGCAATGCAGCGATTAAAGCGGTTGTCGCAGGGGGAACACCTGTTGCGACGGCCTTCACCGCTAAAGTTATGAAACAAAACATTGCTAAGAAGCCAAGAAAGACCTGCTTCGCAATCTCACGGAGCGGCAAGCCCATAGCTAGTGACACGGCCAGCCATGGTGACAACATCGTCGCGACGAGAGCAAACCGCCAAAACAGCACCAAATAAATCGAGTCGTTGGCACCGATCATCCTCGCACCAATGAAGCCTGAGCTCCATGCCAAGACCAAGCCAGCTTCTGCAAGCATCTTCTTTGCAGTTACCATTTTTTGGAATCCTCGAAGTGATACGTAGCTCGCCAGTCGATCTCACAAGATCAACAAGCTCCGAGGTCGATCATCGAGGCGTTACAATTTGTTGTCGAAACGATCAGAAAGAAGGGATAACCGGCTATCTTGTATAGCAGATTCGTAGGGTTAGCGGTTTGCCTCGCCGCAATCCAGTCTGGTTCTCGCGATGCTTGGCTGTAATGGCTAGGATGGGTTCCTAGATGTGCATAGGATCAGTCACACCATTCGTCGAGATGCTACCGCCTGACTGATCAAAAGCCCGACATCGAGCGATTTCACCGGATGCGGCGGTCTCGGCGCCATTGCCGCAAGCTCACAGAGTGCACAGTTGGCATGATGCGCGAGGAATTTGATCGTAGCGATGGCCTTCTCGTCTTCTCCATCGACTGGGTTGCGACGAGCCTGCGGTTGACCTCAGCCGCATAAGACGTTCCTCTGGCGGCAGATTGTACAACAACCCGCCTTGTCCAGGAGGCCTTAGGTTCCTGTCACATAGTGTTTGCATGGATTGGGCAAGGATGCGTCCCGATGCTGCGCGGACTTGTTGCTGTTGCCACCAAGTTCATGAGAACGGTCGGTGATCAGTTCGACGGCCACTATGACGGACTTGGAACGTAGATGTTAGCGCAGAGAAAGATGCTGAAAATGAAGCCGTCGTCACTCGCAGGCGTCGTCCTCTTCACTTTGGTCGCCGCATCAAACGAGCTGCGGGCTGCTCAAATAGAAATTACAGTTGATACTGCGTTCGGCGAATATTTTGAGATGCACAAAGCGATCGCCGCAAAATTCATGGAGGCTCACCCTGACATCAGGGTTGCCTTCAACAATCCTGCCTCTAACTACGATGAGCTGTTCCAGCGCACGATCCGCGGAGCGATCACTGGCACAGTCGCGGACGTGAGTTTCCAATTCTACGGTTACGTGAGGCCGCTCGTCGACCGCGGCCTGCCGCTCTCACTAAGCAATTTCATTGCGGCCGAGCCCAATTGGAATGACCTGGGGTACCTCTCAAAAAGTACATCGATGGCCCAAGTCGGCGAGGAGGTCTATGGGGTTCCTTTCAACACTTCGATTTCCTTCATCTTCTACAATAAATCTCAGGTCCGGAAAGCTGGAAGAGATCCAGATGCGTTTCCACAATCGTGGAATGAGATTGCGAGTCTCTCAAAAAGCATAAGCGACATCTCTGGTCCTGGAACAGGCATATATATCGACTACTACTACATCGCCGCAAACCTTACGTTCGACGCGCTCATCGAAACGCAGGGCGGCAAGATGATGTCGGACGATCTCACGCAGATTGCGTTCGATGGTCCTGAGGGAGTCGCGGCGCTCAGAATACTGCACAAGCTGGGAGCCTCGGGCATGATTGACACCACACGCAATCAGGCCCAGCAATCGTTCAAAGCTGGCGCCTTGGCAATGTACGCGTCCACGTCGGGTGACATACGCACGTTCAAGGACGCCGCGGAGGCAGCTGGGTGGCAACTGGGTTGCGCGGCATTTCCGCTTGCGTCAACTGACGGCCGGTACCCTGCGGGCGGTAACGCGGGCATGATCATGACCAAAGATGCGGCCAAGCAAGCGGCCGCTTGGGAGTATATCAAGTTTGCGACCGGCGAGATTGGACAGCTCATGGTCGCCAAATTTACCGGCTACATGCCTAGCAATCGCAAGACAATCGAAAATCCGGAGTTCCGAAATACGCTCTATGCTGATCCTTGCTATAAGACTGCGGTGGATCAGTTGGCCCACGTTACAGGACCGTTCACCTTTCCTGGGCCGAATGCGCAGCGCATTTCTGCCACGATCCGGGACCTCCTTCGCGAGGTAGTTACCCAGAACAAAGCGCCGGCTGCAGTGATGCCTAAGCTGGTGAGCGAAGTGAAGGCGCTCCTTCCGCAATAAATCGGACTACCTTATCGTTCAGGCGAGCAAGTAGCACGCTACGGACGACTTATGCAGACATCGAAAGCAGGCCCATATGCAGGAAATCATCCGAAACGCTCGCATTGTTCTGGAAGGCGAGATTATTTCTGGCAACATTACTGTTGCTGACGGCGTCATCTCCGACATCGCCACGGGTAATATTTACAACCAGAAGGGCGTGGACCTTGAGGGTGACTATCTTCTCCCAGGTCTGATCGACGTCCACAGTGACAACATTGAAAAGCAGATATCTCCACGACCCAACGTCACCTGGCCAAGCACGTTCGCTGCGATGGCGCACGATGCTAATGTGATCGGAGTGGGTGTCACGACAATCCTTGATGCCATTTCGCTGAGTGACCCAATATCGCTTGGCGGCGGTGATGGAAGTCGCACCAAGCTCGCTCATGAAATCATCGATGGCATCCGTATGTGTCAGAAGGTCAACGCGTTCAGAGCGGAGCATCTGTTTCACATACGCTGTGAGCTCAGTGACGCATACATCGTGGATCGTGTTCGCCAGCTAGGTGAAGACCTTCCCATCAAGATGTTTACGCTCATGGACCACACACCTGGACAAAGAGTGTTCCGAGACATCGAGACTTGGCGCAACTACAGGAAGAAGGGACGAGGGCTGAGCGAGTGTGAACTCGATCGTATGCTTGCTGCCGAGGTCGAGGCGCAACGCCGATACGCTGCGCCGAATAGGCAGGCGGTTGCTGCGATCGCGCGAGAGCGGAAGATCGCGCTGGCTGGGCATGATGATTCAAGCGTAGAAGAGATCAACGAGGCGTTGGCGCTTGGCAGCTCCGCTACCGAGTTTCCCACGACGATTGAGGCGGCCCGGTTGGCCCATTCTCTTGGCATGAAAACCATTATGGGGGCGCCGAATCTCGTTCGCGGCAAATCCCATGTTGGCAATGTGTCGGCGCAGGAATGTGCCGAGAATGGTGTGCTCGACATCCTGGCTTCTGACTATATGCCGGTCAGTCTGCTCCAGGCGGCATTCATGCTTACTTGCGATCCGATCGGATACTCACTACCCCAAGCAATCGCTACCGTTACATCGAACCCTGCGAACGCCTGTGGTCTGGAGGATCGCGGCAAGATTTCAATTGGCGCCAAGGCGGATTTGATCCGCGTTCGGTATAGTGATGGCTTACCTGTGCTGCGCACTGTCTGGCGGTCCGGTAACAGAGTGCACTGACCATGGTCAGTGCCTCCGGTAAGGTGGTTCTCACACCGTCCTTAGCGACCTAGCTGCAGACAAAGAAGGGGCAGACATGGCAGATGTACAGATTGTTGACCTAGGCAAGGCATTCGACCAGATAACTGTCCTCCAGAATGTCTCACTCCAGGTTGCTGACGGGGAGTTCCTGACGTTGCTTGGGCCAAGCGGCTGCGGAAAATCGACACTGCTGCGAATACTGGCAGGGCTTGAAGTGCAGGGTAGTGGGTCGGTGTCTATCGGCGGGCGCGTGGTGGACGGGGTTCGTGCGAAGCATCGGAACGTAGCCATGGTCTTCCAGTCCTATGCACTGTATCCGCACATGACGGTGGCGCAGAACATGGCGTTGCCGCTCAGGATGCGCAGGTTGACCGCGTTACAGCGGCTGCCTGTGGTGGGCGCGCTATTACCCGAAACGAGGCGGATTGGCGCGGAGATCGCTGTAGAGGTGACCCAGACGGCAGGTGCTCTCGGGATTGCCCATCTGCTGGATCGGAAGCCTGCCCAGCTGTCCGGCGGCCAGCGGCAGCGTGTCGCGGTAGGGAGGGCAATGGTGCGGCATCCGACGGTCTTCCTGATGGACGAGCCGCTGTCGAACCTCGACGCCAAGCTCAGGGTCCAGATGCGGGCCGAGATCAAGGAGCTACACAGGCGCCTTGGGGTGACTTTCATCTACGTCACTCACGATCAGGCGGAAGCTATGACTCTGTCGGACCGGGTTGCAGTTATGCTGGAGGGCGAGTTGCTACAGGTGGCGCCGCCGCAACAAATCTACGCCGATCCGGCCGAGCGCCGGGTTGCAGAGTTCGTCGGCTCGCCAAAGATCAACATGTTGGAGGGCGTAGTGCGCGAGCAGGGTCTGGTTGATGTAGCTGACTCAGCACTAGCTATCGACGTTGAGGGCGAAGCGGGTGCCGCCGTGATGCTGGGTATCCGGCCGGAGGCGTTCTATGTCGCGGATCGTGCGGGACCGGGGGCGCTGACGGGGACGGTGAGGCTGGTCGAGCACATGGGCTCGGACCTCTATGTCCATCTCGATATGCGCGGAGTCGTCGAAGCGGTGATCGCAAGGCTGCTGGCCGAGCGGGCTCCTCACATTGCGATTGGCCAGGTGGTCAATCTCGGTGTGCGGCCTGATCGGGTGCTGTTGTTCGCCAGCGACGGCTCACGTATTCGGCCCCGACGGCCGACGTTGGCGGCAACCGCCAGCGTAACGCCGATCGGAGAGTATGTGCAATGACGGCTGCGATCGACGTCTTCTCATCGGGGCCGGATCGGACGGGCGCAGCCGGCAAGCTGGGCAGGGGAAACCAGGCAGGATCACCGCGCGACGTGCTTCCCGGCTCGAAGAGCCGCATCTTGCATGGGCCGAAACTAGCCGAGACGTGTGCGGCATGGGCACTGGCCGGGCCGGCCTTCTTGCTCCTGATCGTGCTGTTCCTCTTGCCTGTGATCGCCGTCTTCATCATCGCCCTTACCGATTGGCAGTTCGGAGCGCTGTCGCCCAAATTTGTCGGGCTGGCCAACTTCCATGAAGTGTTTTCCGACGAAGGCTTTCGCATCTCGCTGTTCAACACCATGGTCTATGTGCTGATCGTGGTACCAGGCACGGTTGTCCTCGGTCTTTTGATCGCCTTACTCATCGAAAGTGGGCAATCCTTCCGTGCCTTCTATCGCGCTGTCCACTTCCTCCCGTACATGGCCACGCTTGCCGCAATGGCGGTCGCTTGGGAGGCGCTACTGCATCCCACTATTGGACTCGTGAACCAAGCACTCTCCGCCCTTGGATTGCCGACAGCAAATTGGCTGCGCGACCAAACGACGGTTCTGCCGGTGCTGGCCGTCATCGGTATTTGGCAAAACCTCGGTTTCGCCATGGTACTTTTCCTAGCCGGGCTGAAGTCAATTCCGCAGGATCTTTATGATGCCGCCGATATCGACGGCGCCGACCAGTGGCTGGACCGGCTGCGTACCGTAACGTTGCCCATGCTTGGGCCGGTCTCCATGTTCGTCGTCATCGTGGTGGCGCTGCGCGCCTTCGAGGTCTTCGACACCGTGCAAATCCTGACGCAAGGGGGACCGGGGCATTCCTCGGAAGTGTTGCTTTACACGCTGTATCGCGAAAGCTTTCAGTATTTGAGAACAGGTTACGGTGCAGCCGTCACAATCGTCTTCCTGGTCATCGTGGTGGCCCTCACCCTCATCCAGGCTCGCTTTATGGACAGAAGGGTGCACTACAAATGAGCGCCGCACACGGTTTCGTACGTCCCGCGACAATCGCCCGCCATGCCGTGCTCCTTCTGACGGCAGCCTTCATAATGCTGCCTTTCGTCTGGATGGTCTCGCTCTCCCTCAAACCATCGGATGAGATTTTTCGCGCCTCCTTCTCTCTGCTGCCGGACCAATGGTATGCCCTCGAGAACTACAAAAGGGTACTCACCTCGGCGCCACTGCTACGTTACATGCTTAACGGCGTCATCGTCTGTGCAGTCATTCTCACCGTGCAGATTCTGATCTGCGCCCCTTGCGCCTATGCACTTGCAAAACTTGAGTTCAGAGGTCGTGACGCGCTGTTTGCCCTCGTCCTGATCGGTCTCCTACTGCCCCAACAAGTATTAGCCCTACCGCTCTTCATCCTCGGCTACAGTGTGGGCGTCCTCAATACCTATGCTGCGCTGGTCTTTCCCTTTGTCGTGTCACCATTTGGCATTTTCCTGTTCCGCCAGTTCTTCAGGTCAATCCCAGATGACATCGTCCACGCCGCCCGTCTTGACGGGCTTTCTGAGTTGGCGATTGTCTGGAGGATAATGATGCCCATGGCCATGCCAGCGGTTATTGCGTTCTCGATTTTCTCCATCGTGTCGCACTGGAACGATCTGTTCTGGCCTCTTATCGCCGTTAATGATCAACGACTGATGCCGCCCCCACTCGGCATCATGGCTTTCAAGAATGAAGAAACCGGCACTGACTACGGGCCGCTAATGGCTGCCTCGAGTCTCGTGGTCCTTCCGCTCATCGTAGCCTTCCTCGCTGCCCAGCGGTGGTTCGTCGAAGGAATAGCCAAGGGTGGCGTCAAAGGATAGCGAGGCGGTCAGCAACCGTTGGCTCAAAAATCGATGAGGATGTCGAAGTATCTCCCATCATATCTGGTGACCGAGAACTCGATGGGAATCTTCCTCTCATCAATTGCAAGATGGATTATTTCGAGCATTGGCGTTGAGCGCTCGATCCCGAGGATCTTTGCGTCTTGAGTAGTCGGGGCGACCGCGCGAACTCGTGCGCTCTTCCGATTAATCTCTTCGACGCCATAGTGCTTCATAGCGGCCGAAATAGATCCCGTGCTCGCAATCAATTGGGCTATTCCCTCGAATCTCGGAAGCGGATAATAGCACCACGAAAGGGCAATGTTCCGTCCGTCGAGAATCCGCACCATTTGCAAACGGATGAGGGGATGGCCCTTTGGAAGACCCAGCGGGCTTCCAAACTTTATCGCCTGGACTAGATCCACTGAGATCAAGCGATATCGTAACGAGCGACCATGTCTTGTCGCAGCGCTAGAAAGCTTCGTCGTGCGGCCCATTCGGTAAGACAGGCTTGGCTCACGAACAAATATTCCCTTCCCTTGTTCGACGCGAAGAAGCTCGTCATGCTTCAATTGCTCCACAGCGCGCCGAACCGTATGCCGATGCACCGCAAACTGCTGCGCGAGTTCTTCCTCTGTCGGTAGCCGACTGCCTGGCGTAAATCTCCCGTCGGAAAGCCATTCTTCAAGTTCCGCCTGAATCTGCTTCCAGCGCGGCGGCGAGGCTGAGCCACGATCAGAATGCGACCGGAGCGCTGCGTGACGTGGTGCCATTGAAGTTCTCACCAGCTCAGTTGGGGAATAGGCCGCTTCCTTCTCTATACAACCCGAGCGGTCGTTGAAGGATGACCACGCTGATTGTCACGGATCCGTTATAGAGAAGGAGGAAGTTCGACCGCGAATAATGCAGTGTATCTAGCTTGGGACATCAACGAAAGTGCTCGTCGCAACATACAATATCCAGTACGGGGTCGGTCGTGACAAAAAGCTCGACCTCAAGCGCGCCATCAACGCTGTTGCCAACGCCGATGTCATCGCGCTGCAAGAAGTCGACGTGAATTGGGATCGGTCCCAGAATCAAGACCAGGTCGCTCTGATTCGTGACATGTTGCCAGACCACGAAGCGGCTTGGGGACCGACAATCGACGTGCGGAAGTCTTCCGGGAGCAGCCTGAGGCGGCAGTTCGGCAACATGATTTTGTCGCGGTATCCGATTGTGTCGATCCGGAACTATCTTCTGAGCAAATACGGTGCATCTGTCTACATGGACCTGCAAAAGGGGGCGCTGGAAGCCTTGATCGATACGCCAATCGGGCTCCTGAGGTTCTATTCGACCCATCTTTGTAGCGCGTCGGTCGAGCAGCGTCATCGTCAACTCGAATGGCTCCTCGACCACCACAAGAAGGCATCAGATGAAGGTCCCGTCCTGGCGGGGCAGCATCCAACAGATGCCACCTGGACTTCCGAGCCTGCGCTTCCCCCGATGCCCTCCGGCGCCATCCTGCTGGGTGACTTCAATTTCGAGGACGCGACAGATTCATATGCTGCCGTGGTGGGCGAGCGCTCAAAACGAGTCGGTCATCTCACCAGACGCGGTGGGTTCGTTGATGCTTGGACCGTTCACCATGGTTTCTCGGACGCCTCTCGAGAGGCAGGCTGGACGGTCCTGTCACCCTACAATTGTCGCGTCGACTACTGCTTCGTCAGCGAGAGCCTGACGGGAAAGATCAAATCGGCGGTTGTCGACAAGGGTGCTGATGGGTCCGATCACCAGCCTTTGGTCGTCGAGCTTGCTGCATGATCTCCGCCATCGCTCCAGTGGAGCACAAGTTTCGGTGATAACGAGAATGCAAGAGACGATCGAAAGCGAGGCTCCTGCTTCGCCATCTCAGGAGTTCGGCCGACCGGATTGGCTCGGGGTTCTGGCCAAATCGGCGGCGGCTGACCTCAATCGGCTTGCTTCGACCCTCGTTCGGCATCTGTCTTGGACCTGGTTAAGATCCCCAGAAACGGGGCTCGTCATGGTCCGAGGGCGGATCGGCGGTAGTGGCGATCCGTTCAATTTCGGCGAGACGACTGTCACTCGGTGCGCCTTGCGCCTCGCGGATGGAGCCGTTGGTTATGGCTATGTGCAAGGCACCGATGGGCAACATGCGAGGCTTGCCGCATTGGTGGACGCGTCACTCCAACGCGACGACGAAAACAGAGTTCCCTTGTTGGAAGTTATTGAACGGTTGCGTGAAACCCAGGCGCGGCTCCGTCGAGAACGGCGCGCGAAGGCCGCCTCGACGAAGGTGGAGTTCTTCACGTTGATCAGAGGCGAGAATCTGGAATGACCGTAGTTGCAGCGATGTCCGATATCCATTCAGGATTCAGGGATCCTGTGCTTGATAGCCAGGATGCCTTTCGCACCGTTCTGTCATGCAATGCGTACCCTGGTCGAACGTTTACGCTCAGTCGCAGTGTCGATGGTCCAAGTCCTTTCTGCATAGCGACAGCAGCACTTTGCCTCACGCTCCTGGATTTCGAGACATTAGTTTGGCTTGAAGATGAAGTGAGGACGGACAAGATCGTTGACTGGCTCACCTTTCATTGCGGCTCGCCTCTCACAAAAGACCACCGAGAGGCGCAATTTGCAATCGTCGCTAATGCCCAATCCATTCCGAGCCTCCTCGAATTTCGGACAGGCGAGATCGAGTCGCCGGAATTGAGCTCGACTCTGATAGTGCAGGTGCCGTCGCTCGTGGATGGTCCCGTGACTCGATGGTCAGGACCGGGAATCCGGGACAGTATTTGCCCGCGAATTGGAGGCCTTTCCGCTCAACTTTGGTTGGATCGTGAGATGACCAGAGAACTCTATCCTAGGGGACTCGACGTCTTTTTCACTTCCGGGTCCTCAATTGTGGGATTGCCACGCACCACTAATGTGGAGTTCTAGATGGCCTATGTTGCTGTGAAAGGTGGCGAGCAGGCAATCCTGAATTCCCACAAGCTGATCGCAGAGGAGCGCCGCGGCGATCCGACCGTTCCTGAGCTGAGTCTCGAGCAGATCGGTGACCAGTTCGGACTTGCCATAGACCGAGTGATGAACGAGGGCTCCATCTATGACCGACGCCTCGCAGCACTCGCTTTGAAGCAGGCGCGCGGAGACTCGGCCGAGGCAATCTTTCTCTTGCGAGCGTATCGTACGACCCTGCCGCGGATTGCGGTTTCGGAGCCGATCGACACGACGCAAATGACCGTTCGCCGCCGGGTGTCTGCGACATTCAAAGATATCCCTGGAGGTCAGCTCCTAGGACCGACCTACGACTATACTCACCGGCTGCTGGATTTTAGTCTCGCGGAAGGAGGTTCTAAGGAGTGTCTCGAGACACCGAATACCGAGCTTCCGATTGATTCCGACTTGTCGAGGGTACTAGATATTCTCGACGACGAAAATCTTGTCGAGCAAGCTGTATCCCACCACGGCGGAAAAGAGCCTTTTGATCTCACTCGCTCGCCTAAGCGACTACCTGCTGGACGCGACCAGCGTTTGCAGAATCTAGCGCGAGCTGATGAGGGATTCATCGTCGGCCTCGCGTATTCCATCGCAAGAGGCTACAGCGGATCTTCGCATCCTTACGTGGCCGAGATTCGTCTAGGCGAACTAGATGTCGAGATCATCCCGGAAGACCTTGGATTTCCGATCGCGATAGCTGAGGTCACGGTGACCGAATGTCAGATGATCAGTCTTTTTCACGGATCTGCCAGCACCCCTGCTCATTTTACGCGCGGCTATGGACTCACATTCGGCCATTGTGAGCGCAAGGCGATATCGATGGCACTTGTCGATCGAGCGCTCCGGGCGCGCGAGTTCGACGAAGAGGTGCGCTATCCGGCGCAAGACGAGGAGTTTGTGCTTTCCCATAGCGACGGCGTTGAGGCTACAGGACTAATCTCTCACTACAAGCTTCCTCACTATGTCGATTTTCAAGCCGATCTGCAACTGATCCGCAAAATGCGTGCCCAAACAGCTGGGAAGCAAAGTCCCTCAGACGATAGATGATCCAGGTTATGAGCTCGAATACTGAAACCAGCAAAGGTTATAACTTCGCCTATCTGGACGAGCAGACCAAGCGCATGATCCGCCGTGCACTGCTCAAAGCGTTGTCCATCCCAGGCTATCAAGTCCCGTTCGGCGCCCGCGAGATGCCTCTTCCGTGTGGCTGGGGCACGGGTGGAATTCAGGTGACAGCGAGTGTCATCGGCCCGGCGGATCGTTTGAAGGTCATCGACCAGGGCGCAGACGACACGACCAACGCGATATCGATTCGACGTTTCTTCAAGAAAGTTGCTCAGATCGTCACAACAGAAAAGGTCGACGAGGCGACAGTCATTCAGACTCGGCATCGTGTACCGGAAACGGCTCTCATCGAAGGGCAAATACTTGTGTACCAAGTTCCACAACCCGAACCTCTGCGAGGGATCGCACCTCGCCAGATTGAGTCACGTAAGCTGCATGCCTATGCGGAGTATGGAGCCATGCAGGTGACGTTGTATGAAGATGTCGCTCGGTTCGGATATATAGCACGCATCTACGAATATCCGGTGATGGTCAACGGCCGGCATCTGATGTCGCCGAGTCCAATCCCGAAGTTCGACAATCCGAAGATGCAGAACAACCCGGCCATCCAGCTTTTTGGATCAGGCACGGAGAAGCGCATCTACGCGGTACCGCCCTACACGAGTGTGCGGAGTCTCGACTTCGATGACCATCCGTTCGAGGTCCAGAAGTGGAAGCAATCCTGCGCCTTCTGTGGGTCTGGCACGTCCTATCTCGACGAGGTGATTACCGATGACCGTGGTGGACGCATGTTCGTGTGCTCCGATACCGACTATTGCGCCAAACGCCGCGGAGCACAGCCAGGAACGAGCGAGGTGGCTGGCAGTCCGGCCGGTGCGACTGCAGGGAGTTCATCATGACCGCAGCAGCCAAGGTTGCGACCCGACGGATACTTCTAGATGTCCGCGGTGTCTCAAAATCCTATGGCGGCCAAGTGGGCTGTTTGGATGTATCCTTTGCGCTGTATCCTGGCGAGGTTCTCGGGATTGTCGGGGAGAGTGGATCGGGTAAGTCGACATTGCTGGCCTGTCTGGCCGGACGACTTGCTCCCGATACGGGCTCGATCGCTTACGACACGAAGGAGCGCGGCTTGGTCGATATCTTGTCGCTGTCCGAACCCGAGCGCCGACGATTAGCGCGAACGGACTGGGGTATCGTGCACCAGAACCCACGCGATGGAATCAGGATGGATGTCAGCGCCGGCGGCAATATTGGCGAGCGGCCGATGTCAATCGGCGCCCGCCACTACGGTAAAATCCGCGCGGAGGCGCACGAATGGCTAAACAAGGTCGAGATCGATCTTGCTCGCACCGACGACAAGCCGAGGACGTTCTCTGGCGGCATGCAGCAGCGGTTGCAGATCGCGCGTAACCTCGTGACGCGGCCACGACTGGTGTTCATGGACGAGCCGACCGGCGGATTGGATGTCTCTGTGCAGGCGAAGCTGCTCGACGTGCTTCGCGGGCTGGTTCATGAGCTCGGCATCGCGGCCATCATCGTCACACACGATCTTGCCGTCGTGCGCTTGCTTGCCGACCGCCTGATGGTCATGCAACGCGGTCGGGTTATCGAGGAGGGGCTAACCGACCAGGTGCTCGATGATCCGCACCAACCCTACACCCAGTTGCTCGTCTCGTCGGTACTGCAAGTCTGAGGCGTGAAGGAATGCCAGCCAGAATGAACACCAAAGATATCCCCCTTCAGGCTCGCGGCCTGACAAAGCGATTCATCCTCCACACGCAGGGTGGGACGGAAATTCCCGTGTTTGATGGTATCGATCTTAAGGTTGCCTCAGCAGAATGCGTCTGCCTGCATGGACCATCTGGTGCCGGCAAGTCGACACTGCTGCGTTCCTTGTATGCCAACTACAAGCCCGATGCCGGCAAGATCCTGGTTCAACACGACGGCAGTATGGTCGATCTGCTGGCGGTCGAGCCTTGGGAGGTGATCGAGATCCGGAGACGAACCATCGGCTATGTCAGCCAATTCCTGCATGTGATTCCGCGAGTGCCGGCGTTGAACATTGTTGCCGCGCCCGCGATCATGAACGGCGTCGACGCAGACACGGCGTACAGCGCCGCCCGTACGCTTCTTTCGCGGCTACGCATCCCAGAGCGGCTCTGGTCGCTAGCACCGGCAACCTTCTCTGGCGGCGAGCAGCAGCGTGTGAATATCGCCCGAGGTTTCATCGTAGAATACCCGGTCCTGCTTCTCGACGAGCCGACAGCCTCGCTCGACGACGCCAATCGCCTGACCGTGGTCGAGCTAATCGACGAGGCCAAGGTGCGCGGCGCGGCTATCGTTGGCATCTTCCACGATGGGGGGGTGCGCGAGGCTGCCGCCGACCGCCTGTTCGAGGTGGGCCAGCCATTGGTTCAGAAGCGACTGCCCAATACGGCAGCGGAGGCGGCCGCATAACATAATGCCCGAATCGTCATCGGTCCGCTACGCGATCTACTACACGCCGGCTCAGAAACATCCGCTCACCGAGGCCGCGAGAGCTTGGCTCGGGCGCGACGCGTTCTCTGGATGTTCACTGGCGGTTCCAGTTAAACTCGGGCCTGCGGGCGGCCCTCACTTGTTTCGTGACACCATGACCGCCGCGCCCCGCCGCCACGGGTTCCACGCGACCCTTAAGGCACCGTTTCAGCTCAGGGAGAGCTGCTCGGTCGAGGAATTGGAACGCGCTATCCGCAGGTTTGCGGCGGCTTGGCCTCCCTGTCCAATCGGCCCCCTAAAGATCAAGCTTCTGAGCGGCTTCTTCGCGCTGGAGCCTGTGGGTCCTATTCCCGCTTTGCGTGGATTGGCTTCACGCATCGTCGAGAAGTTTGATGTCTTCCGCGCGCCTTTGAGCCAGAGCGAACTTCGACGACGTTTGCGCAGGCCGCTCGACGAGACCGAGACAACCTATCTCGTGCAGTGGGGCTATCCCTACGTCTTCGATCGTTTCCGCTTCCACATGACTCTGACCGATCGCGTTCCCGCCCAAAGCAGGCCCGACGTACAGCAGGAATTGAATGCAGTCTTTGCACCGCTGCTCTCTGAAGACTACCGCGTCGATGCTCTATCTCTCTTTGTCCAGGAACATTCCCATTCAGATTTTGTCGTGCGGTCGCAGTACGCCTTGTCGAGCCGTCCCCTCAAGGAGGCAGTGATCTGATGACCTCTGCGCGCGGGCACTTGGTTCTCGTTGTTGGCCCCAGCGGTGCGGGCAAGGACACCCTGATCGATTACGCCCGAGCCCGGTTGCAATCGGATACTGACTTCCATTTCGTTCGCCGGGTCATTACTCGGTCTCCCTCTATCGGCGAAAATCACGAGCCTGTCAGCATCGCAGAATTCCAATGCCGAGCCAACGCAGGAGCGTTCGCTTTGCACTGGCAGGCCTATGGATTCTCTTACGGTATTCCCTCGACGGTCGAACGTCAGCTCTGTCGCGGCACCGTCGTGGTCGCCAATTCCTCCCGGGCCATCGTTCCCTTGGCCCGTCTCCGCTACCCGAAGCTCCTCGTCATCAATGTCACCGTGCCGGTTGAGGTCTTGTCCAGGCGCCTGGTGGGACGCGGCCGCGAAAACGCTTCATCACGCAAGCAGCGGCTTGCGCGAAGTGACATTGATCTGATCGAGGGAAGGGACGTGCTGCGCATAAACAACGTCGGCTCCTTGGACGTCGCTGGTGAACAGTTCATAGATGCGCTTCGCGCTTGCCGTCCAAGGAGAGACGATCGCGAGCACTCCTTACTACCGGAATAACCGCGCCAAGCGTCGTAACGAGAGAGGGGAAAGAAGGAATACCGAGCTTCGGGCGCAATCGTTATCGTGAGGCCCCGGCACTTTGCCGCGATCAAGCTTCTGCGACTTCAGAACACTTCATTCCTCAACGCCGCTCGCGGGCATTGCCCGGACGCCGCAGCCAGCGTCATCTTCCACGACCGTGAACCGTGGCCGAGAAGGGCCTTGATGAGAGCCACTGCGCTCAAGCAAACGTTCGAGCTTGACCGTGAGAGATGGTCGCGTACTCTGCTTCGTTGCGAGACTGCTTCCCACTACTGAACAGACTGACAATCTCAGGCTGGACGGTCGTCGTCCAATTCAGAGCCGCGCTCAGATCGGTCGCGCCGCGACTACCATAATCTCGACGAGCGTGCCGGACGAAAGAGTGCCGCCCGTGCAGGACCGTTGTGGCCAATGCTGATTGTCGGCCCCGACCCATTTTTTCCATTCGAAATCGAGAACTTCTTTATCATTGAGGTCGGCAAGAATAATTGTCGCCGATAGGAGGTATCGCTTATCACTTCTGAGCGAGGCCAAAGTCCGATCAATCTTAGCGAAGGCCGCAACAGTCTGCTCTCTTACGCCAAGGCTTTTATCGTCTGACGTGGCCACCGCCCAAGCAAGACTGCCAAAAGCAGAACCAGAACTCCGGCCTGCTGCAACGCCCGCCACACGCTGAATTTTGATTTCATCATCCATTGTACACTCCAAATGTCATCGTTTTGAGAGTTGGCCGTGAGGGCGGGTCTGATGCATGTGCTGCCGAAACTGCAAGGCTCACAGCCCAGACACCCTTATCTTGGCTGTGCTCGGAGCGACCACCGAATCGCTAGAGATGACGCCGTAGAGCCATCGAAGACCGTCCGAACATTCTCATCCACCTTGCTTCGCTCAAAAGGGTTGTGCCGAGCCCCACACACGTCGTTGAGCAGCACTAGTGCAATCGAGCATCGTTTCTCTGCTGAACATGCGGCTGAAGCGGGAGGTCAGCCATGCGCGGTCTCACGCGCACCGGCGTTACCACGAAGCAAGTCAGATATTCGAGAAAGTCCGGCCCGGACTTTCTCCCGTTGGGGCGCTCCGATGCAAACGCGAACCGCCTCCGGCGGCGTCGCGGTGCCAACCTGATAGGCGTCGCTTGTGTTAAGGAGGACGCCGTTCTCTCGCGCGGTCTTTGCAAATGTTCGTCGATTCCATGGCGCTGGAATCGTCAGCCACAAATGTGGAGAAAATGGTCGAGATCTGTAGTTCAAGCCATCAAAGATCTCTGCGACCAGGTCTTGACGCTTGGATGTTTCGTCCTTGACCCCTGCCACAAGACGATCGATTTCAGCGGTTTCAATAAGTCTGGTCAGCAAGACCGCCGATAGCGGAGTTGCCATCCAAAAGGTCATACGCTTTGTCGAGCTAAATACTTGGTCGACCGCCGCGTCTGTGGGCGCGGTTAGTAGACAGATTCGAAGTTGCAAGGACAGGGCCTTCGCTACCGTAAACATATACCAGGTGATGTCAGGCGCGAGCTCTGAAAGGCTTGGAATTGCATCTGTCGAAAAGAGGCCATAAGCGTCATCCTCTATGACACTTACATTGTGGCTGCGACATATTTCGAGAATGGCCACTCGCCGTTCCAGCGACATTGTGCTCGTCGTTGGATTGTGCACGGTTGGCATGCAGTAGAGGGCCATTTGACAATGCTTCGCTTTGCAGACTTGAAGCAGTGCCTCCGGCATCATGCCTTCATCATCCATCGCGATCGCAACGGTTTGGATTCCAAGAAGCTCAGATATGACCTTCACCGACGGATACGTAAGCTCCTCCAATAAGAGGAGGCCTTGACGGCCGACAATGGTCGACAAAAGCATGATCAGTGCGTCCTGCGATCCGTGTGTCACAACCACTCTGCTAGGATCCGGTGCTGATCCGAGGCGCTTGGCCATCCATGAGGCTGCTGCCTTGCGGTCGCCGTCGGTTCCTTGGTATCGGTGAAACCGGAACGCCTGATCGATGCCGGCTACTTTTTTCAAATCGCCGAGCATCTGCTGGATAATCGATGCACGTTCTGTCGACTCGGGTGGAATGTCCTGATACAGGTCGATGTGGGTCCCCTTCAGGACGTCTAGGCGAAATTCATCGTCGGTCCGTACAAACGATTGTCCGGCACTGAGAGAGAATCCCATCTGAGCTTCCGACATAGTTGTCTCCTAATGACTGCTGAGGAGTAGCCGATAGGTCAAAGGCACGCCGATTCAATGAAGAAGGGAGGCGATCACCTCAAGCGCACTCCTGACGTCGCGAGCGGAATCTGGGCTCCCCAGGACAATTCTAATTCGGTCGATTTGATTGGGTGGAGAGACCCAGAACATTGAGCCCGGACGAAGGATCACCCCTAAAGAGCGAGCCGCGGCTACAAACCGTTCCTCTGTTGTGCCGCTTGGCAACCTC
>NZ_JACMYP010000160.1 GCF_020889705.1 Bradyrhizobium altum
GCACCCACGCATCACTTCCGATACCGCTCGTCGCTAACCTTCTCCAACCAATCTACGTTCGTTCTGGCGGTGGATCGCCACGTGCCAAAACTTTCCCCGTATCCAGAAGCTAACGATGCCCACGGCCACAATTCTTCGGTCGGAAATCAGACGTCCCGGCGTTGAGGGGTCAGAGAGGTGTCAAATCGCAACGATTTGCCAACCATGGATGCTTTCCGAGCCAGCCGCTAACGAATCGAAAATCGATCCGCCTCATGTTCGCATCTGGAAGCTGAATGGAGAAATCAAGCATGACAGGACACCAATCTATCGGGAGCGAGTTTATGGCTACGAGCTATATCACCAGTAGCGCACCCGGACTGGCGCGAGCTCGCCGCCGTGCGCGATTTCCGGACGGCGTTGCGATCAATGGGCGCCACCGAGATCGAGGGACGCAGCGTCGAAGAGTGTATCGCAGGGAGGCAATCGGCCGATCCAACAGCTAACAGTGTCTAGGCGGTTCACCGCCCAAATGATCGCCGAGTAGGGTCGAGTAGAGGCGTCGATCGCTCGACGCCCCCCTCACAGATCCGGACGTGCAGCTTTGGCGAGTAGGCCGGCGGAATCTCACCGCCGGCCTCTCATAGATCCCAGCGTGAGACTCTCGCCTCACTGGGCTCCCATCAGGCGAACGAGCCGCGTATGCCGATCTTCCAGTGTGCGAACAAGCCGGGACGTTCTCGAGATAGTCGTTCGAGGACGCGGCCGGCCTTGGCCTTGCGACCCATAAAGCGTTTGAACTTCCGCATCATCCAAGCCTCGATTGTCTGATTGACGTATCGAAGGATTGGCCCCAGAGCCGCGCGCGTGAATCGACCGTAATATTCAATCCACCCCCGCAGGAGTGGATTGAGCTGCCGAGCGATGTCAGCCATTGACACATGGGTTCGTCTTCGGAGGTTCAAATCCCGGATTGCCGCCCGCATGGACTTCAGCGCCGAAGCGCTGACCCCAGGTAGAAAACTGCAGAACACCGAGGCGTCTTGCGAGTTCTTTGCCCGTCGGGGCCGGAAGCAGTAGCCAAGGAAGTCAAACTTGACGTTCGAATAGCTCCCCTTCCGCCGGCTGTCCTTACAGTAGACGATCCTGGTTTTGGTGGGGTGCATCTCAAGTCCGCATTCCGCTAGGCGAGTTTGTAGCTCGGCCTTTACGGCTTCCGCTTCTTGCTCGCTCCGGCAGTGCACTAGACCATCGTCTGCATACCTACACCATGGGAGGTCAGTGAACCTCCCCCGACTGAGTGGACACCTGTAGGAGGCTCTGCGAGCCAGGAGGTGTCGAATGGAAGGACGTCAACGTCGGTCCTTTACCGAGGAGTACAAGCGGCAGGCGGCTGAGCTTGTGGTGTCGAGTGGCCGGTCGATCACGTCGGTTGGCAAGGAACTCGGTCTTCGCGACTCGGTGCTGCGGCGCTGGGTGGAGAAGCTCCGGCAGGAGCCGGCATCGGCGACGCGGCGCCCCACCACGCAGGCGACGCCGATGCCGGCGGACCAGGCTGCCGAGATCGCCCGTTTGCGCGAGGAGAACGAGCGGCTGCGCATGGAGCGGGACATTTTAAAAAATTCGATCGCGATCTTTGCCGGAACCCGGACATGAGCTTCCGCTTCATCGAGGACCATCGCGATACCTATCCGGTGCGGCTGATGTGCGCCGTGCTCGAGGTCTCGCCGGCCGGTTATTACGCCTGGCGTGAGCGCCCGGTGAGCGCCCGCGTGACCACCAGTGCCGTGCTCCTGGCCGCGATCCGGCAGGTTCATCAGGACAGCGGCGGACGCTATGGCAGCCCGCGGGTCCATGCCGCGCTGCGGATGCAGGGACGTGGCGCCAGTCGTGGCCGGATCGAACGCTTGATGCATCGGCACGGCATCCGCGCCATCATGGCATCACCGCGCCGCGTTCGGACAACCGACAGTCGTCATGGCCTGCCGATCGCGCCGAACCTGTAGCCGCGGCGGCGAACCGGGTCTGGCTCGCCGATATCACCTACATTCCTACTGCAGAGGGCTGGCTCTACCTGGCGGCGATCATGGACCTCTTCAGCCGCAAGATCGTCGGATGGGCCATGCGGGACCACATGCAGGTCGAACTCGCCGCGTCCGCGTTGACGATGGCGATCCAGCAGCAGCATCCAGAGGTCGGATTGATCCATCACTCCGATCGCGGCGTGCAGTACGCCTCGTACGACTATCGTGCGGCCCTCGCGGCGGCCGGAATCGTCGGATCAATGAGCCGCAAAGCCGACTGCTACGACAATGCCCCGATGGAGAGCTTCTTCCATACCCTGAAGACCGAGCTCGTTCATTATCGCCAATACAAAACCCGAGCCGAAGCCCAGCGCGATATCTTCGCCTTCATCGAGGGCTTCTACAACCGAACCCGACTCCATTCCGCCATCGGATATATCGCCCCGATCGAGATGGAGCTAAAAGCAGCTTAACCCTGTCTACTTTTTTGGGGGAAGATCACAGGGTGCGTCCGTCCCATCCAGAGATCGAACGTGTAGTGCAGGAAAAGGTTGGATAATATAGGGCTAATCACGCCACCCTGAGGGGTGCCGCGGGTTCGCTCGATAATTATTCCGTCCTTGTCCATAGGTGCCGTCAGCCATCGTTCGATGTAGAGCAGCGCCCATTTGCACGTCACGTGCTTCCGGACAGCCCGTAGCAAAAGTTCGTGGTCGATGTTGTCGAAGTATCTGCGGATGTCGGCATCGAGTACCCAGTTCACCGGCTCCGTCGTGATGGCTTCGCGCACCACCCGCAGCGCCTGATGAGCACCGCGTCTGGGTCGGAAGCCAAAGGAGCAATCGAGGAAGTCGGCTTCATAGATGGCGCTCAAGACCTCCGCCACCGCGCCCTGGACGATTTTATCTTCCAGCGCGAGGATGCCGAGAGGCCGCTGACCGCCGTCAGCCTTAGGGATGTACGTCCGGCGAACCGGCAACGGCCGATAGCGGCCGCCATGGACCCTGTCGGCTAGATCGCGAAGATTACCTTCGAGGTCTTGCCCGTAGGAGTCCACTGTCACCCGTCTACCCCGGGGGCCGCCTGCCGCCGCAGCCGTCGATACGCCCTTTCGAGCGCAGCGACGTCAACGTGGTGCAGCAGCGCCGTGAACCTAGTCTGGCGCGACCGTTTGGCCGCCTCATTCACCCAGGTGAGATTGGCTGGCAGGATGACCCGGCTCTGTGTCCGGTCCCGTGCCTGCTCACCGGAGTTTCCCATCAGTCGGGGCCTTCCCTCCGGTCGACTCGTTGCCTTCGCCGCCATCGACAGTACTACGCCCCGATCCGCCACCCTGCCGTGCCTGAGGAACGACCTCCGCTTTTCGCTCGGTCAGTTCTCCCTCCGGTGACGAGCCGGAGCACATGACAGGGTTTCTCAGGTTCCCATGATTTCTGTGCGCGCGTGATGTGGTCTCCGACCCCGGCGGCCCAGAACCTGCTCGCCTTTAGCGCAGATCCCGGTGTTGCCTTCGACTTTTGAAGCAGCCTCGGCGACCGCGACGATCCGATTACGTGGCCCAATACACACCCTGCACGCTTGCTGTCTACGCTTGGTCCTGCCGTTACCGGTTCGGACCCACGACTCGCTACGAGGCGTCTGGCTAAGACTTACCTCGGCAGAACTTTCATCCGCTAGACATCATGAGCTTCTCCTGACGCACTTCAAATCCCGGAGGCGCAACACCCGATTATTGCGATTGATTGAACAGGAGATTCCTAAGCTTGCTGCATAACTGACTCCGACCGGGCCGCTGATTAAGAGACAGCCCCGGGTTGAGAAAAATCAATGACTTACTGGTCGCACCAACGAGCTTATCCGACCGAAAGTGGGCATTCGTCGCACAATCCGAGGCATTGCACTGCCTGATATCTGAACACGCGCTACTCTGACTTACGAGGTCAACTGCGACTACAAGAACGTACACTCATCCGCTTCTTAAAATGGATCACTTCGTATCCGTGCAACACTCCATACCCGCAGCGAAGGTAGCCGGCAGCCTCATAAAGTCGCTGAGCGGCAACCTGGACTGTTGTTGTATCGAGTACAATAGAGAGGAATCCGAGAACTACAGCTCGCGTTTCTAATTCATAAAGTATGCGCCTTCCAAGGCCCCGTCTTTGAAGAGCCGGATCGACCCTCAGACGTTTTAGCTCTGCGACTTCATCACTAACAGGTTTCAGAGCGCCCATTGCAGCGAGCTGGGACCCAATACGCGCTATCAGGAATTCTCCGCCCGATCTAATATATACTCTCTCTATGTTGCGTAAATCCGCCTCCCAGACGCCCTCCGGGCCTCGCGCGCCCACATGATCCAAGGCGCTTCTATGTAGGCGCCAGACATCTTCGGCATCCCCAGGCTCAAATTGACGAACGCTGATTTCTACTTGCGACATCAATGCTCGCCCTTCGACTTATGTCAGAGTTGTGCGTTCCTCGCACATTTAGGTGCTCTTATCACGACGTCTCGCCGTCAACAGCCGCTGATCAAGGACAGCTGCAACGCTTTCCGACGACGCAGCTCCACTAACGGGGAGTCCTGGTTGAACAAGGAGGCAGTCTCCGGACAGAAGCGCGTCACGCGCCAGCCAAAGCGAGTAGGCGCTGCCGGTGCTGTCGAAGACGGACGATTCCACATAATTGATTTCGAGCTCGCCAAAGCGGCTGCCACAGGCGTATTCAATAGCGTCCTTGCGGTAGCCGACAACAATTGTGACGTCTTCCACGCCGACAGCTTCCAGATTTCGCAGAGCGTTATGGAGTATCGGCGTTCCATTGACCTCAACAAGCGGCTTGGGCCGCAGATCGGTCAGCGGTCGCAAGCGAGAGCCAACGCCGGCAGCAAGAATAACGGCTTTCTTGGGCGCATAGGCGGTCATTTCATTCCCTTTCGTCGTTCTTCGATATCGCGTCCTCACTTCCAAACGGCACGGACCCAGACAAGCCGGCTTGGACCGCCCCAGGAATTCTGGTCCACTCGCCCCGGCGCACCGCTGGCGCAAGCTCGCTCCAGATCTCTCGGGCGGTCAGATCGATGCTTTCCCTGCGACTCACGGAAGCTGTTTTGGCGCCCGCACGCCGCCGCGGTGTCCGACGAGTCGAACAAGACTGTCCGTCGCCCCAACACTGGCGCTCTCCTTCGGTCCATGACGTCGCTTATGGTTGTCTGCTGCGGTGTGGGGTCTACGGACTTCTTGAAACATTGGACCCCTACATCTCAGGAACGACGGATCATCGCCCGCGTTGGCTCTTCTTCCAGAGCAAAATGAGTTTGCTGCCTTTTGTCGGTTGACTGGATGAACCATGAGATGGGGCAATCGAGCCGAAATATTGCGGCAATGGATAGATCGGCCGCGTGAGGGCTCTCGCGGCAGTCGATCGCCAGCCCACACTCAGAAGTGACAATCTGTGCGTCGCTGACGAGTGGGATAGAAAGGCGGCCGGTTGCATGGCGGTGGTCCTTCGAGACGAAGCATATTGCAGCGTGAATGAAACGTTATCGCCCCACTCAGGAGGGGCGAAGATAGCGCGCTTCCGCACTGGCGAGTTCGTCGTATCTCAAGAGTTCGAACACCTCGTCGAGCGTCGCAATACTCGGCTCAATGCTGGATGTGCTCTCCTCAGTGAGGATACGATGGTAGACCTGCCGCATTGCCGCTATTGCAGCTCGCATAGCATGGTTGGCCCAGATCACCGTCGAGATGTGAGCTTTGCGGTAAGCAGAGACCGGCGTTCGATAGTATTTCGTTGGAATGATCACAACCGGCAGCCTGTTCTGCCAGGCGCGTGCAAACGCAAGAATCTCGTCCGCAGCGCTCCTTCGCGAGTGAATGAGGATCGCATCGGCTCCCGCGTCGGCATAAGCGTGGGCGCGCAAAATTGCTTCATCCATTCCATGGCCGCCGATCAGCGCCTCGATCCGGGCCACAAGGACGAAGTCTTGCGCAACTGTATCCTTCATCGCCCGCAGACGGCCGGAGAATTCGTCGACATCGGCAAGGGGATGCCGGTCAACAAACGAATTCGTCTTCGGAAAACAGCTGTCCTCCAGCGCGACGCCGGCAGCGCCACGCTGACGGAGTTTGCGTGCCAGCAGACGGGCGTTATTGAAATTCCCGAAGCCGCCATCGCCGTCAACCAAGACAGGCAGTTGCGTTGAGTCCACGATCCGCTCGACTGCATCGACGACCTGGCTCCACGACGCTTCGTTGGCATCTCGGTAGCCCAGAGCGCAGGCAATCGACAGACCCGACGCCCAGAGACCTTTGAAACCTGCGCGCTCAGCGAGAGCTGCCGAGAGTCCGTCATGCGCTTCCATGAGGAAGAAGAGTTTGCTACTGGAGCAGACGTCGGCCCGCAGCCTTTGTGACGGTGAGGAATCAACGGATTGATCAGCCCGTTTGGCGAGAGCAGAATGTGATTGGTCGTGCATGCTGAATGCCTGCGTGCAAGTTGACCGAGCAACGATCATCAATGGAAGGTGACATGTTTTCGTCATCTAGATCAATTGTGAGAATTGGTAGTTGCCCGGGTGCGCATTGTTGCGTCTCGTTGTCGATGTGCAGCAATCGTGGCTAAGCTTGGAAGCCAGACCAGTGCGTTGCTTATCGCGACGACGGTTCGGGATTGGACAACTGACTTCACTGCGCCTTTCGCCGGCCAATTGTTGACAGGGCGGGCCTACGCCGGCGAGATGCAGAATCGCGCCTGTTCAAGCCTAACCTCAAGATGCAATCTATTTGATATTTGGATAGTCTCAGACCGCTGCCGCGGGTACCAGACCCAAGCTCGACCAAGCGCATCAGTTGTTCGGGATGTGCCGTCTATTCGGTCAGCCGCATCAGCGCGATGTTCTCGGTCCCAGCACCGCCGCCGCGAAGAGCGACGTGGTGAGTTTCGGACCGAGTGACGCTCGATTTCGTCCACTACGATTCGGTCATTGATAGTTTCAAGCCGATGGTTCGCGAACAAACGTTCGACGTCGCGGAGTTGCCGATTGTCAGCTATCTCGTGGCTCGGGAGTTCGGCAAGCCCATGACGCTCTTGCCCGTACGCTGACGCGACGGTTTTCCCACTCGCGCGCCCTCCACAACGCCGAGCGGGGGCATGTTGTTGCCGATCCTTTGGCACCGCTAAGGCGCAGATCAACGCGGCGCGCATCCGTTCAAGGACTTCAGTCGAATCAGGGCAATTTCAAACAAGTCAGGACCTATCTGCCGGGGCACCAGTGAGATACTTCTTGCCCTCGTTCTTCTTCAAAATCCAGATATCGCTTTTTTTGCCCCAGAACTCGCTGGCTGAAGGAACAAGCGACCACCGGCCATGCCTATCCATCTTGAAGCCATTCTTCTCATAAAACCCATGAGCTTCGGGCGTAGCAACTAAGCTTACTTTGCCGCCATGACCTGCCGCTTGGGACCGGTTTATGGCCGACTCAAGCATTGTTTCGCCAGCTCCGTAAACGGCCGGGTGCGTCGCCAGATGTTTAATTTCGATATCGACTCGACGTTGCTGCAGCGTCATCACGGCGATAGGGGCTTCTTGAAGCGTATAGACGAGTTTATCTTCTGGACCTTCTTGCATCACAATGGCCGATCCCACTGCTCCATCGCTTCGTTCCTTCCATGCTTCCAGGTCAGGCCTCGTTGGGGCAAGTTCCCCGGGGCCGTCGGGTGGAACCGTCAGTTCTCTTCCAGCGCGATCTTTGCTGAACGCCTCGATACTCTTCCAGAATTCTTTCACCACACTTGCGGCCTGATCGGCTTTGAGGAGCTCGATATTCGGAGTGTTGCTGTAGTAGTACGGTGACGATCGCTGGATCGCGACGTCGCGGTCTTTTTCGCTTCCGCTAGCCAGATATACGTCATTTGAAATTGCCGCAGACACCTGAGTGCTGGAGGGCGGGTTATTTTGCAATTCGCTCAGCTGCCGTTCAAAGCGGGTTCGCGAGTTCAACTCGCCAGATCCTTGCGAACTAGCGCCGTCCAATTGTTGCCCCGCCGGCTGCTGTTGCCGCAGGGTAGTGTACTTCTGGGCTAACTCACCAACGACGCTAAGCACATCTCCGATTGCTTTGAGCATTCGGACCTCTATGTTCTTGTCCACTACCATCAATGGAAGCATCGGCACCCCAGAGACCTCAGTATTTTAGGAGAGCTAGCTTTCGAGAACCTGACGGGTCTCAAGACGATTGTGACTACCGAAATGGCTCTCCTAAACCAATAGATACTGAACGCTCGTCCGGGGAGGGGACGATTTGCGAAAAGCGGACCGCTACGACGTATGTAAAGTGCCGAGCAATACAGGTCGAGCTGACCATGATAGTCAAGCAGTCACTGAATCCTGCTGGACCAAGGGAGCCGCACCAATCGGGGCAGTACCTGAGACTCGCCTTGGGAAAACCCGCGACGCCGGGCGGCGCGAGAGACTAGACCGACCGACCCATCAAAGGGGGGATGATTAAGCGCATCCCCAAAAGCAGCTCTCGAAGATTGGACGGAAAACCCCAAACGTACACGACATGCGGAATATTGATGCATTCGAGCCTTGCGGTGACCCTCGAGGGGCTTCCACTGGGGCTCAACGCCGTGAAGTTCTGGACCAGAAAGCAATTCAGAGGGGGCGCTGCGCTCAGGCGCGAGGTCAACCTGACACGGATCCCCATTGAACCAAGGAGAGCATTCGGTGGCTGGAGAACCTCAAGCAATCCACGGAGCTTTTCGAGAAGCCATCGCAGTGCATCCATATCGGTGATCGTGAGGCCAATATTTATGAATTGTTTTGCGCCGCCCAAGAGGTTGGAACGCATTTCTTGGTATGGACCCGTATCCTTTCTATTCAAATCGACCATCGAATACATCGAGTCCTGTTGACTGTTCTTGCGGATCGAATTTTAAAAGGTGGATTCGGTGGCGGTATGCCCGGACGCCCAGAAGCCACCGAGATCAATCGCAGCTTGGCCGAACAGCGTCGTTTCCACCAAGCCGAGTGCGCTGCGCCAGGGAAATAGGAACTGTCTCGGCGGAGCCGCGGTCGACGCCGTGATGTGGCCGCATTGCGATCGCCATGAACCGCGCGCCCCGCATCTCGTCGGAGGCGGGTTGACCTGCCCCTGAATTTTCATCCAGCGGCAGTTAGAGTCTCGGTGGGTGATCTGCATTCGGGATACGTGAACGCCAAGGCTGGCGTCCCGTGACGCCACGCCAGTCGCTTGCCATAATAGCGATGTTGATTAGATCCGAATCGGGACTTGTTGCCTGAGACGAATTGCCTCATCCCGGTCGCTGCCGTAAAATATCTCTCGACGAGCGCTGTCGTTCGGCGTGAATAGGTAGAAGAGACCCATGGCCATGGGGATGGCGCCGAGACCGAAGATTAACAGAAGCGGGACGCCTTGTAGGAAAAGAAGGCCACCAACGCGCGCTCTTGCGTTCATCTCGTCGAATGCTACGGCACCGTCCATTGACTTGACGCCGAACAATCGTTTCTTCCCTCTGATGGTCTCAAAGTAAAATTCGCCGCCTATGTTTAAGTTCACCAGCAACGACAGGATCGCATTCGTTGCGAAGACCTTGGAGACGTTGATCCGTTGACCGTGCTCGTCTTGCATTTCGATCCACTGATATATGCAGCCATCTTTCAAGATATCGTGCTGGCCGTATGCAGTAATTGTACCCTTGATTGAAAACAGACCCATTTTACCCTCAGTTATGATCTTCGATTTCGTATTCGAAGACGAGCCGTGAATGCTTCACGGTGGCATTAGTCCCGATGACGGCGCATCCATGCGGATCACGCCGCGGCGGGATGCCGGTCAGAATGATGCCGGGACCCGCATCCTTGCCCGTGACTCGATACGGAGCCGGATCGCATCCGCGTTTGAACGTGTAGGCGACGCCTTCGTAATTGCCGTGCTCGTCCCACCGTCCGGAAAACAGAACCGTGCCTTCCTTTACCGGAAGGCCGGAGCGGGGCGTCTCGTATCGGATTTCGACGATACCCTTGTCACGGGTGATAATGCCACGAGATCCGTTGTGAAATATCGGAGCCATCTCTTGGGCCGATGCGCTTGAGTTCACCAGAACGGCGATCGCGCATACAATGTTCTTCATTGGACTTCCCCAGTTCTAGACAACGCTACCGACAGAGTCGCAATTTTCTGCGTTCGAAATCTCTAAAGTTGTAACTGAATCCGGAGCGCCCAAGTCTCACGTGGGGTCATGCTGGATCGTCATGCCCTAACACGAGTTCGCGGAATGCTCATCGAGTATTTTCGTTCTGTAAGTCTGCGCTCTTCCATCAATGTATTCTGACAGAGACTCCGGAACGTTGGTCCAAATGGGATCGACGAACTCGACTGCAATAACGTTTGCCCTCTGTAGCGCCCAAGCGAACTCGAGAGACTGTGCCCGCGGCCGATATCGGTTTCTGTCGAAGTACCAGTTCAGGGCCGGAGACATTCTAATGATGCGCCTGCTGCTCATCCCATCGTTCTTCCTATCTCTACTCTATACCGAGAAGAGCATTCTGACCTACTCTATCGTTATGTTGGTGGGCGGCACTCTGGTCGGCTGGCAATATGGCGCTCTATAACTTCATTGGCACTACGCTGATGCCGAGAAATGTTCGGACCGCCGGCGTAACGCTTGGGTACGCTGTTGGTGCAACGATATTCGGCGGTACCACACCATTCCTTCTTTGGCTCCAACGTTCGAACCTCTCCTGGGTATTTCCCTTTTACGGCACGGCGATCGTGGTTCTTAGCATCGTAGTTTATCTGATCGCCAAAAAGCGAGGCGGCGTCTACGTCGGAGATTAGGCAAGGCAGGGCTTCGTTGCCTCAGCGTGAACGATATACATCACGAAAGGCCCCAGCGATCATGATGGCGCAAACCCTGACCTTGGAAAGCGGTGCCGGGCTCGGCACCATCGCCGAACGCTGCGGTTTCTGTGACTTCTATTCAGTCGCACATTTAAGCGTACCACCGGCACCCGCCCGCGCACTTAGCGGCGCGTCGATTGCTGAACCGACGCGCATGACGTCCTCACCGCAATGGGTTGGTGCTTTGCCTTCCGCGATCGGCGCCCGAAATTGAGCGAGTTTGACGTCGGTCGCTGCGAGCCTGCTGAGGAGGTGGTTGAGAAGTTCGCGCAATCGCGTCAACCGGACATTCCGTTCCTGCTTGGAATCGAGCGGAGAAACCTCGAGGCTCTAACTCGCCCCACGAGGGCAGGGAGGTCGACGGAGCAACAAGCGCAATCGTCACCGTCCTCGAGGACGACGGCTTGATGCGTCGCGCTCAGTTTCCGACGGCTCGCTGACAATCCTGTCCCATTGTCCGGTATTGATTCCTCGCGATAACAATGATAACATATAACTATTCAGGCAGGGAACAATAACACATGGGAAACGCCATAGCGGGTAACGCATCGTTGCTCAGGATCGAGACGACGGGCACAGTGCTGACTGTGGGGCTCAACCGTCCGGCCAAGCGCAACGCGCTGAACGACGGCATCATCCTTGCGCTGCAGTGCTGCTTTTCTGCGATTCCCGATAGGATCGGCGCTGTTGTCATCCACGGCATCGGCGATCACTTCTCCGCTGGCCTCGATCTGTCCGAGCTGACCGAACGCGACGCCACCGAAGGGCTTGTCCATTCCCAGATGTGGCATCGAGTGTTCGACCGCATCCAGTATTGCCGCGTGCCCGTGATCGCTGCGCTGAAGGGGGCGGTGATCGGCGGCGGCCTCGAGCTTGCCTGCGCGGCGCATATCCGCGTCGCGGAGCCTTCGGCCTATTTCGCGCTGCCGGAGGGCCAGCGCGGCATCTTCGTCGGCGGGGGCGGATCGGTGCGGCTGCCGCGGTTGATCGGCGTGCCCCGGATGGCCGACATGATGTTGACCGGCCGGGTCTATTCCGCGACCGAAGGCGCCTCTTACGGCTTCTCGCAATATCTCACCGAGGCCGGCGGCTCACTGGCAAAGGCGATGGAGCTTGCCGTGCGCGTCGCTGCGAACGCGCCGCTGACCAATTTCGCGGTGCTGCAGGCGTTGCCGATGATCGCGGAGGCCAATCCGCAGACCGGGCTCTTGATGGAATCCCTAGTGGCGACCGTCGCGCAGAGCGACAAGGAAGCCAAGCGGCGTATCCGCGCATTCCTTGATCGCAAGACCGCCAAGGTGAAGCCGACATGAGCGCCAAGCCTGACACGTCCGCGACAGCCGCCAGCGCGCATCCGCTGCGCCCGATCTCGTTCGGCAATCCCGAGGTGACGGTCGAGCGCCATGCCGACGGCACGATCTATCTTCGCCCGAAGGCGAAGCTCGCCGATTATCCCGTTCGCATCACCGACCGCCTGCATCACTGGGCCAAAGCCGCGCCGAACCGCGTGTTCATGGCCGAGCGCGCCGCCGGCGGCGGTTGGCGGCAGATCACCTACGCACAACTGCTGGAGACGACGCGGCGCCTCGCGTCGGCGTTGATCGCGCGCGGATTGTCGGCCGACCGACCGATCGTGATCCTGTCGGGCAACTCGATCGACCACGTGCTGATCGCGTTCGGCGCGCTGTATGCGGGGATCCCGTTCTGTCCGGTCTCGCCGGCCTATTCGCTGGTCTCGCGCGACTACGGCAAGCTCAACTTTCTGATCGAGCTGCTTACGCCGGGCCTCGTCTTCGTCGATGACGCGGACAAATTCGCCGACGCACTGCTCGCCAATGTGCCCGCGGGCATAGAGATCTCGGCGAGCCGAGGCGCCGTTGCCGGCCGTGATGTCACCCGCCTCGCCGACCTGACGACAACGCCGGAACACCCGCGCCTTGACGCGGTTCACGAGGCAATCGGCCCCGACACGATCGCAAAGTTCCTGCTCACCTCGGGGTCGACGGGCAATCCCAAGGCGGTCATCAATACCCAGCGCATGATCTGCGCCAATCAGGTCATGCTGCGCGAGACGCTTGCGTTCCTGAAGGATGAGCCGCCGGTCATCGTCGATTGGCTGCCGTGGAATCACACCTTTGGCGGCAACCACAATATCGGGCTGACGCTCTACAATGGCGGCTCGATGTATCTCGACGAGGGCAAGCCGATGCCCGGCGGCATCGAGGAGACCGCGCGAAACCTGCGCGAGATTTCGCCGACAGTCTACTTCAACGTTCCCAAGGGCTATGAGGCGCTACTGCCTTATCTCCGCGACGATGCAGGCTTGCGGGCGAAATTCTTCGACCGGCTGCATGCGATGTTCTTCTCGGGCGCGGCGCTGTCGCCGCTCGTCTGGAACAGCCTCGACGAGCTCGCGGTGCGGGAGAAGGGCTATCGCGTGCCGATGCTGACCGGCCTCGGCGCGACCGAAACCTCGCCGTTCTTCATGTCGGTGCGCCCCGACACCAGCCGCTCCTGCCATGTCGGCCTTCCCGTATCAGGCGCCGATGCCAAGCTTGTGCCGAACAACGGCAAGCTGGAAGTCCGCGCCAAGGGGCCGAACGTCTCGCCAGGTTACTGGCGCCAGCCGGAGCTAACCGCCAAGGCCTTCGACGAGGAGGGCTTCTACAAATTCGGCGACGCCCTGAAGCCTGCCAATTCCGGCGATTTCGACGCCGGCTTCGACTTCGATGGCCGTATCGCCGAAGATTTCAAGCTGGCGAGCGGCACCTGGGTCAGTGTCGGTCCCTTGCGGGCGCGGTTCGTCGGCGCCTGCGCGCCGCTGGTGCGCGACGTCGTGATCGCGGGCCTCAATCGCGACGAGATCTCGGCGATCGTCATCCTCGATCTCGACGGCTGCTGCCTGATCAATCCAGATCTCGCTGCCAACGATATCGCGGCGGCTGCCGCTGATTCCAAGGTACGCGCGGCCTTCCGCGAACGCTTCACACGATTTCTCGCCAGCGCGACCGGTTCGTCGAACCGCGTCACCCGTGCGATCCTGCTCGACACCCCGCTGTTGATCGATCGCGGCGAGATCACCGACAAAGGCTCGATCAACCAGCGCGCCGTGCTGGAGCATCGCAATGTCCTGATCGAAACGCTCTATGCGCCGGTGCCGGCGGCATCCGTCATCACGCTAACCTGATTTCGAAGAGGAGAACCGCCATGCAGTTGAAGGACCAAGCCACCATCGACTGAGAAGGCGTAGAAGCTCCGATGAATGAACACAATGGATTCCGGATCAAGGACATGCACGCGATCGTCGCAATTAGCGATGATGACGGGGAGGTCGTTCAGACTTGGTACACGGCGGATGGTCCGTTGCCGTTGATCGCCACAGATCATCGTTGGCTTAAGAACATCACCGATATGGCGCAGATCATCGCCAATCAATCCGGCAAAGAGTTTGAGGTTGTGACGTTTTCCGTCCGTGAACGCGTGGGCAGGATTAAGCCGGAACGCAAATAACCGTGATGTCTATTTCATGTTCACCTGATGGCCCTGTCCCCGGAGTTGGCCAATTCATGTTGCACATGATGATCCGACTGTCTTCTCTTAACGCCGTTCCCCGCTAGAAACACCTTCCGCCAACACATGAAGAGGAAAAGCCACAGGACGCCGGCGGAAAACTATAGGAATATATTCCATAACGGAGATTATGCGAATCGCTTACTTGCGCTGTTTCTTACTACTATTGCTATTGATGCGGGCGGGACGTCACGCCGCCATCATGTCGAACTCGACATGAACGCGGTCATGGAAATTCCACGCCCCCACTTTCCGTCCTCTCCAAAATCCCCGCGCCCAGCAGCAGCGTCACATCGGAGTGGACCCCCTTGAAGTCGCGGTCGACCCGACGCGCGACTTCCCGTATTGTCAGCGGGCCGGCTCCGGTCATAACTCGCACGATCTCCATGCGCTTGGGCGCCAGCACCCGCCAAAGGTCGCGGACGCTCTCGAATGAAATTCGGTCGTCGCCAGCCTTACGCTGCCCGTGCGCAGTCGCCAAGATGCGGCGCGTCAGGTTGCTCTGTGTCGCGACGCCTAGGATAACCGTCCGCATGTTCTATCTCCGTTTATTCACGTCGCGCCAAAAACCGCCAGCAGCCGCACCAGCCCACGAAAAGCATAAGAGCAATCCTTGCCATCCAGGTGGCGATGATCGCCCTTGCCGCGCTCATTGTCGTAACGCACGCGGCAGACGCCGTTCACTACATAGCGAGCCGGTATTTGTCTTCGGCAAGAGTGGCGATGTCCTTATCATATTCAGCGAACGTCATGATGTTTAGAAAAGCTTGTAGTTGCTGATTGCGCTCATTAGAAATGTTACCAGAGGTTGCGTGAATGGTTGTCCTCCGACGGCATTGGCATCGGGCTGAGGACCCATAGCGGCGCCGGCTTCGGGGGCACGCACATCGGTCGTTTAGTTCAGCGATCCATTCCTGGTCCAGCCTGCCGCTCGTTAGCCTCGACGCAGCCCGATGCTCCGCAGGCATTTTGGGCGCGCCGGATCGCATGCCCAACGCCTACTGATGCAGCGCATGGAACCGATCTGAATTAGACAGCTGTTGACAAAGTTGACAAAGTTGCAGGAAATAGTCCATATTCAGGCAGGGAGTCGAGATCATGTCCAAGGCACGGTCAAAGGCCATCGGTATCAAAGATCTGTCCGTCCACGAGGACGGAATGATGATGGTACTTAAGCAGAAGCCCTCCGCTTTGAAGAGCCTGGCTCTTCCCGCAGACGCTCAGGTCGCGATTGTGTCCAAGAGTGCAACGGCGCTGCAGAAGGTTCGTGAGCGCAACAAGCAACTAGCGGGACAAGCGTTCCGGTTCTTCACCGGAGCAGCGAAGAAGACCGTTGTCGTCAACAAGGAGGCATTTGCGCCCGATGCCCGGGCTCTCGCCGTCCTCGAGGGCGTCCGTATTGTGCAAGAGGATCTTCGGCGAGCAGGAGGCGCGTACGATCTGGACCAGGTCAGAACCCTGCTGCGGGGAATCTCCCGGCAGGCTGTCGACAAGCGCGTGCAGGAAGGTAGCCTCCTTGCCGTTCCCGGTCCCAGCAACCACCGGAGCTTTCCGACCCTTCAGTTCAACGCGGACGGCACTATCGTCGAGGGCCTGAAGTCCGTCCGGGAGGTGCTGCCGACCAACAATCCCTGGACCATTCTGAATTTCCTGGCTCAGCCAGATGATCGGCTGGGTGGCCGCAAGCCCATCGACCTGCTCAAGGAAGGCAAGGTTGAACTTGTGGTCGAGGCCGCCCAGCGAATGGCTCAGCAAGGCGCGTGACCGCTCCGCTACCGCCGGACGATCTCGATCGCCGCCGTCCGCGCCTGGTCCGGCTGCGGCGGGGTACGCTGGTTCATCGGTTCTACACCGCCGAGTACGATCCCATCTTTTTCGACACGTCGCGTCTCGGCCGGCTGAACGCTCCTGATGGAAGCTACGGCGTTCTCTATGCAGCCCGGGAGCCCTTCGGCGCATTTGCAGAGACGTTCCTTCGCGTGCCGGGACGGACCCTGATAGATGCCGGCCTGCTGCATCGCAAAGCCTACGCTCGTCTCGAGATCACCGTAGATCTTTCGCTGATCAGACTGGCTGGCCCCTCGCTCGCCATTCTCGGTGCGACCGCCGAGGTGGTGCATGGCGGACTGCCTTACGACGTGCCGCAGGCCTGGTCGAGGGCTCTATTGGGCCATCCGCTTAATCCCGACGGCATCGCCTATTACGCTCGCCACGACGACGATGGCCTTTGCTATGCGCTGTTTAATCGCACTCGCAGCTCAATCCGGGAGATCGATCGACAGACCAACCTGGATCAAGACTGGTTCTGGCGGCTCGCGCAACGATACAAGGTCGGACTAGCGCCCGGCTGACTCTCGTTGAAGCCGGCAGCCCGGACAATGCCTGTCGTCGTTGAAGGAGCCGAGGCAAATGAGCAGTTTGACTTCCTGGCGCGTGAGGCCTGCGATGACGTTCAAGGCTCCTTCATTGGCCGACCGGGTCCGAGATCAGGGTCGTCGCCCTCCAGGGATAGGTTGATGGCCGCGTCTGTACTCCCCGCCTTGGCCCGCGAGCTCGATCCTTCCGGCGCATTCTGCGGCCGGAGTTCCTGGCTCGGTGCTGGAGCCAACATCATCCGCCCAGCGCTGAGATGTGCTCCAGATCCTGCCGGCGCTGCCTGGCGCGGCGTTCGTAGCTGGCCTGGTTCTTGGTAGCGACCAGCGTGTGGGGACTGCCGCGTCTTTCCGTCGTGAGGTCAAGGTCGCACGTCGCGCTCCGGACCCTTTGCTCGACATGGGTCCTCCGGTCCTGGACCGCCTTCAGGCGCCATTGCTGTTGATCCGGCGCAGTCAGGAATGCGCCCAACCCACGGCAGTCGCCGCACGTGCATTTGAGCGGGTTGGTCCTGGTCCAGTCCCGTGGCGCCTCCAGCGGCAGGGCGACGCGCCGGCGCAGGTGGTCGAGCGCGGCCTCCCGGAGCCGCGCGACCGCCGGCCACGCCCTTCTCTCCTCCAGCTTGGCAATCGCTAGAGCAGCGGGGACCAGCACATCGTCCGGCTTGTATGTCTTCGGCCAGGCCATCAGGTGCTGGATCGCGCGCGCTGCGAGCCCCGCATCGATTCGACTTGTCGCTGTCAGGAGGTCGACGACAAAGCCTGGCTTCACCGGCGCTGGCCGGGAGACATCGACCTGCTGCTGCGTGGTCGGGTCGCCCGGCATCGCATCTATCAAGGCTTGGCCGATCTGTTCGAGGGTCAGACCTGCCGGCGCCGCAACGCAGCGCGTCAGCAGATCGCCGCAGGCGGTGAGATGGGCCGAAGCGTTACGGCTGACAATCCGGATCAGCAATTCCGTTGCGCGCGCGGCGGGAAGAAGCGCGGCAGCTCGCACAATCGCTCCGTTGTCAAGCGCGGCGTAGTGGCCCTCGGCCGACAGCTCGGCGAGGAGCGCATCGATGCGCCCGGCGTTCCCAAGCCGGATCTGCAAATCGAGCATCCGGCCGGCTGCCGCGTCGTCGTCTGCCCGCCGGGACGAGCGTGGCCAAGAGCGCAGCATATGCCGCGACAGCTCATCGGCTTCACGCCACAGCGGCGACTGGATCGATGCATTGCTCGTCTCCCAGCGCACCGTCAGATCTTCGAGATACGGCAGCGTCGTGCCCAGGCCAGCCTGATTCAGCACCGCGAACCTCCGCGCGGTCGGCCACAACACGAAGCCGGCACGGCGATAGGTGCGCTCGAAGGACGCGCCTTCGTTGCCCGTGGCCTCGTGAAAATGCTGCTCATCCGGCGCCAGATTCTCGAAAGCATCGGGCGGGCACAACTCGTCCTCGGTGAAAGGAAAATCGTCGAACCCGGCCTCGCCGCCGTCCGGACGCCGCCACTCGGACAGAATCAGCGTTCGGTGGAAGATCTCGGCGACCTCAAACTCCTCGTCTTCGCAGCGACCCCAGCGGCGACGGCCGTAATAGGTGCTATGTTCGGCGCTGCCGCCCTCCTCGATCGACACGAGAGCGAGGTGGAGATCGCAATACGCCTCTGCGGCGGCCTTGACCAGCACGGACGCCACGCCCGCATCGGCCCCTTTGAGTGCACTGAACGACAGCTCGGCAGGCGTATAGACGTGCTCCAAGGGTACGATCAACTTATCAGGCTCATCCTCAGCGCTCGCCCAGTTCCGCAGCAACTCCACCACGCGCCCGTGCTCCGCCCGATAATCGGGTGCCTTCAGTGCGCGGCTCCTGCCGACGAAACGCAAATTATAGACGAGGGCCAGGCGACATCCCGTCTTGACCGGACGCAACTCATGCACGCAGTCGGCATAGAAGGCCGCAAAGCCGATCTCCGACGGCTCCTCCGGACGGGCGTCGAGCACGACCTCCCGGCCGAGATGCTTGACGACCAACTCGCCGCCGCTATGGGCTGAGGGCAGGACAAGCACCAACGTCGCGAACATGCCGGCGACCTTCTCGGTATCGCGGTGGTCGACGAAAAAGCTGCCGGTGTCGTAGACAAGAAGCTTATAGAAGTCGGCCGCAACCGGCTCGCCCACGCCAAGCCGGCGGGCCATGTCGGCGACGAGGCCGGCCAAGGTCTTGTCCCAGTGACGCCCTGCGATCTGAACCTTGGCGGAATCGACCTGCCAGGTTCTCCGGACTTCGCGATCGACCACGGTCTCCTCGCCTCGCCCGAACGGAGCTGTCTCGGCGATCGCGACGAGCTGCTCGGCTTGGACGGGTAGAACGGGAAAGGCGAGCCTGCCCACGCCGTCGACGTCGATCGTTGGCATGAAAATCTCGCGAATTCCGCCGACACAGAAGTCACCCGGGCGCTCAACGGATCGCAGACTGTTGAGCAACCTGGTACCGATCGACGACATGCTAATCCTCCGACACGCTGGACGGTGTTTCGTGGATGACCGTCAAGTCGACGCGATCCCACACGGTCGGGGGACGGACCTGTCTGGCCTCTTGGCTCGACACCCCGAACAGGTGCGTGAAGTCAATTTTTACCTGGACCGATCTCGGTGGAATCCGCGGGAACGACGTCCCCTTTCTATCACGCGTCATTGCAGGACGTGAACCTGTCGCTCTCCTTTCTAAAGGCACCAAAGTCTCGCGGTGCGGTCCTTCACCACACGGACTGTACGGATGTCATCCTTGGGGACGCGAGGCGGGGCCGCCGCGCCCGGCAAGACCGCGGGACAATGAAAATTCTTAAGCTCGGTCTGATAGCCGACAGCCTCCGAGCGCGCCTCGTGCAGCTTCGATCGCGACCGCCTTGCGGTTCTTCACAACCTCCGATCCAAGACCTCGCGACCGAGAAGTGCATCTCCGTCATTTCGAAGAAGCCGAGCGCATATCGCTCAAGGCAGGCGTCACACGGCGGAGCAAGAGGATCGCATCACTGATGTTTGCACGCTGCGGCCGCGACGTGACGTTCGCTCACAAGATTTACGACCTTCCACGCGGCGCAAGTGCGGATGCACGTTCAACACCCCGCATATTCAAAGAGCTGCAGTATGCGCTCTAGATACGCCCGCGCTCGGCGGCCATCCGGCGAGCCCCGACCTCGAGATAGAGTTGAGCGGCGCGGGTACGCTTAACATTGTCCGGGTCGCACTCCTCGAGGAGACGCACAAATCTGGTCATGCACCACATTTCAATGCGCTGCAATCGTTGCAGTAAGGATGATGATAGCTCGACGCCAGACTCTACGGCCTTAGCCTGCTCTCTGGTCAATCGCCTCCCCCCCTGGCTGTGCGAGCAGGCTAGCACAGCCTCGCGAGAGTTAAAGGTTCATTGGCGGTATCTACGTCTGGTCCTCGCAAAAGGATTGACCAATGCGGGAGTCAGATTGACCACATGGCTAGCATTGTGGCGCCTGCGCTTGATGGCCTCGTGGCATCGGCCATATAGTTCGTTGGCCTTGCCGTTCTCCTGATCGTAGCCTGGAGAGGCATTGCAATATCTTGTCGGTCGGAGGTGCCCGACCGTGCGTTGGGCCCCACGTCAGTGGTGAGGCTTTAGATGTATGGGTTGACTTACATGTCCGATAAAGCATTCCAAGCATGGATACGCGAGCTTCGTTTCGAGATTGGGCAGGTCTATTCGCAATTCCCGCTGGTTCCAGAGCACTGGCGGGGCGAGTTTGAGAAAGGTTGCACACCGACTGAGGCCTTTGACCGCATCATGACGGCCGCCGCTGAAGCGTCGGCAAGAGAAAGGTTTTCCTAAGCATCCGACCGTGCACAAAGTGGCAGCCGCTCGCCTGACCTGTTGGCCGCGAGCATGGCGATTCCGACGGGGACGATTGATGGACTGACGGCTACTATCGATCTCGTCGCAGGGACATCAATCGGCCCTGATGGCGCGTGACAATGCCATCTGAGTTTGATCAGGAGAGCCACATGCGCGAGAAGCCGCATAATTCTCATGTCGCCGACACGGCGCCGGCGGGCGATATTCTGACGCCGTATGATCGCGAACATGCGGTCACGTATATGCGCATGCTCGACGCCGACCGTGAAGGCGCTGATTGGCGCGAAGTGACGGAAATCGTGCTTCAGATTAATCCGGAGAGCGAGCCGGAGCGCGCCAGGCAGGTCTACGACACACATCTTGCGAGGGCGAAGTGGGC
>NZ_JACMYP010000161.1 GCF_020889705.1 Bradyrhizobium altum
GCCGCATCGCCCTCGCCTGCGCCGACCCCGTCGGCGACACCGGCGCCGGCGTCGAAATAGCCGCATCGCACGATCGAATCCGGCCGCGATTTTTTTCGCGGCTGGAACGGCTTGCGCCCTTAAAACGCCATTGCGGCACACCAGTTGTTAAATCGGATGGCGGAGATATCTTTGCCTCCGCCGCTATGTTGGTCGAACCCAGGGGACGGGTTCGCTTAGTCCTCAATCTCAGGCCCCGTATGGTTTAACCGCGATGCGCGCCGTCGTCGCCGTCCTGTTGCTTGTCACCGCCGCCCACGCCGCCCTGTGGGGTCTCTTCCAGGAGAAGCAGTCGGCGCCCGATTTCCGTGGCACGTTGCCGAGCCTGTCCTATGCCCCGTTCGAGTCCGGCCACTCCGTCGCGGACGTTGCCGCCGACAGCGAGAAGGTGCGCACCGACCTGCGAAAGCTCTCGACGCTCACCAAAGCGGTCCGCCTCTATTCGTCGACGGAAGGCAATGAGCTGGTGCCGCCGGTCGCCGCCGAGTTCGGCATGAAGGTCACGGTCGGCGCCTGGATCGACAAGGACGCCAACCGCAACAATCGCGAGATCGAGGCCGCGATCAACCTTGCCAAGCGCAACAGCAACGTCATCGGCATCGTGGTCGGCAACGAAACCGTGTTCCGCGGCGAGCAGGTCCCGCTCGAAAACCTCGGCTCGGTTCCGGAGATCGGAGTGCCGCCCGAGGAGTCCGAGCGCATCCTCCGCGAGGAGGCGCAGCGCCTGCGCGACGCGGAAACGCAACCCGAAGACAAGCGGGCCGAAGCCGTCAAATCGGCGATCGCCGAAAGCAATGTGCACCGGCTGATCAAGGTGATCCAGCGCGTCAAGAAGTCGGTCAACGTTCCCGTGACAACCGGTGAAATCTGGAACATCTGGCGCGACCATCCGCAGCTCGCCAATTCGTCCGACTTCATCGCCGCGCACGTGCTGCCGTACTGGGAAAACTTCACCGACAAGCAGGCGGTGGATCAGGCGGTCGACCGCTACAACCTGCTGCGCGACTCGTTCCCCGGCAAGCGCATCCTGATCGCCGAATTCGGCTGGCCGAGTCAGGGCTACAATCTGCGCAGCGCCGAGCCCGGTCCATTCCAGCAGGCCACGGTGCTGCGCAATTTCGTCGCGCGCGCCGAAGCCATCGGCATGGACTACAACATCGTCGAAGCCATCGATCAGCCGTGGAAGTTCTTCGAAGGCGGCGTCGGTCCCTACTGGGGCATCCTCAATGCCGACCGCGAGGCGAAGTTCGCCTGGACCGGCCCGGTCACCGACCTGAACTACTGGAAGATCGCGCTGGTCGCCGTGCTGGTCGGCCTGTTCATGTCGCTGCCGATCCTGCGGCTGGACCAGCCGACCGTGATGCAGGCGCTGCTGCTGTCGGGCGCAGCCAACGGCGTCGGCGCCTGGGTTGCGACCGTGTTCTCGTACTGGACCACGCACTACTTCGTCTGGGGTTCGGCCTTCGCGCTCAGCCTTGGCCTCGTGCTGCTGGTTCCGCTGGTCCTGATCGCAATGGCGCGGATCGAGGAGATCGCAGCGGTGGCGTTCGGCCGCGGCCCGCGCCGGCTGATCGGCAGGAGCGCGACCCTCGCACCGGCCACGATGGGCGAGAATGTGACGTTCCCGAAAGTCTCGATCCACATCCCGGCCTATTTCGAGCCGGTCGAGATGCTGAAGCAGACGCTCGATGCGGTGTCGCGGCTCGACTATCCGAATTTCGAGTGCGTCTGCATCATCAACAACACGCCCGATCCCGACTTCTGGCGGCCGATCCAGGATCACTGCCGGATGCTCGGCGAGCGCTTCAAGTTCATCAATGCCGAGAAGGTGCAGGGCTTCAAGGCCGGCGCGCTGCGGATTGCGATGGAGCGGACCGCGGCGGACGCCGAGATCATCGGCATCATCGACGCCGACTATGTCGTGCATCCGGACTGGCTCAAGGATCTGGTGCCGGCGTTTGCCGATCCGCGCGTCGGCCTGGTGCAGGCGCCGCAGGAGCATCGCGACGGCGACCGCTCGCTGATGCACTACATCATGAACGGCGAATATGCCGGGTTCTTCGACATCGGCATGGTCCAGCGCAACGAGTTCAACGCCATCATCGTGCACGGCACGATGTGCCTGATCCGCCGCGCCGCGATGGACAAGGCCGGCGGCTGGTCCTCTGACACGATTTGCGAGGATACCGATCTCGGCCTCTCGATCCAGCAGCAGGGCTGGCTCACGCACTACACCAATGTGCGTTACGGCGAAGGCTTGCTGCCCGACACCTATGAGGCCTTCAAGAAGCAGCGCCACCGCTGGGCCTATGGCGGCTTCCAGATTGTCAAGAAGCACTGGCGGCGCTTCCTGCCCGGCGCGAGCCGGCTGACGCCGGACCAGCGCCGCGAATTCTCGCTGGGCTGGCTCAACTGGTTAGGCGCCGAAAGCCTCGGCGTCGTGGTTGCGATCCTCAATCTGATCTGGGTCCCGATCGTCGCGTTCGCCGACATCGCGATCCCGGACAAGATCCTGACGCTGCCGATCATCGCCTCCTTCATCGTCTCACTGTTGCACTTCGTGGTGCTCTACCGGCTGCGGGTGAACATCAAGGCGGCACAGATGCTGGGCGCCATGATCGCGGCGATGAGCGTGCAGTGGACGGTGTCGCGCGCGGTGGCGCAGGGCCTGATCACCGAGCATCTCGCGTTCGCCCGCACCTCAAAGGGCGGCCTGTCGCGGATGTCGATCGAATTCCAGGCGTTCTGGGAAGCCGTGATCGGCGTGCTGCTGCTGGTCGGCGCCATCGTGCTTGTCGTCACCAACGGCTACAAGCAGGTGCGCGAGATCTACATCTTCGCCGGCGTGCTGGTGCTGCAAAGCCTGCCGTTCCTCGCCGCGGTTTCCATCGCGATCCTGGAGAATTCGCGGATCAACGAGTTCGCGTTCTGGCGCAACAGCGCGATCCGGACGGCGGAACTGATCGGGCTGCGCCCGGTCAGCCTGCCCTCGGTTGCCGCGCCGTCGCAGCCGGTCGGCTCGGAAATCCGCCACGACAGCTGAGCTACTTCAAGAAACGGCCCTAAACACAGGCATCGGAACGGCAAATCCGCCGCAACGGTGCACAATTGACCGCCCCTCGGCTATTGACCCGATGGGCCCTGCCCCCTACACAGCGCGGGCTGGAGCATGATCCGGAGCGGCTCGAAGCCTGCGTCCGGATCCGATGTTCAGGTGAGTGAGCGCGTAGCTCAGGCGGTAGAGCACGTGACTTTTAATCATGGGGTCGTGGGTTCGAGTCCCACCGCGCTCACCAAGCAAATTCAAACACTTAGCCCTCATTTTTCGGCTTGTTGCTTCCCAGATTGACCGCCTTGGGAAGCGACTGGGAAGCAGCCGCACGATCGCCGAACTTCGACGCATGGAGCAGGTCTCGCTCATTTGGGCAGCGCGGAGTGAATCTCCGGAGGGACGGGCGGCGTGCGAGCACATGGCGCGTGCCTATCGTGCGGAGATCGACGCCATGGTCGGCCACTCCTGTAAATAAGCGAGATTGCAACCTAAGCTGTAGGGGACACTCGCACCGCACCTGTGCCATCGTGCGCCATCGATTTTTGTACCAGGAGAGATCAATGCGAGAATACACGGAGACATTGAGGGAAGCGCGAGCTAGATTGGTCCACGCGCGACGGGAATTGGCTGAAGACATCATCCGCGCCACGTCGACCTCGCCGTCCGTGTACTCAAGCAGCATGGTTAATCCAGTCGGCGATCGAGGCCATCGATCGCGCGATCAAGGACGAGAACGCGATTTACAGAGAAGAGAATCCGCCGGCGCCGATCGACAGCAAGATGCCTGACGGATTTGTCGTGCGTGGCTCAGAGCCGGACAAATCCGCTTAGTCTCTGCACGCAAGATCCAGATCAGGGATCACGCCTAACTTACGGGCCTAGCGGTTCGCTGGCATGAGAGGCCGGCAGCCGTCGTGATCACACGTGCTCTGCCAAAGCGCCCCCGTAGACTGCTCGACGCAGCGTGCACGGTTGCAGTCGAACCCACCCGTTTGTCGGAGCATTCGGCGCTTCTGTCGTGGGCTTAGCCGGCCGAGCACGCCGCCCAACTGGCGGCAGCCATCCTGGTCGCAGAAGGACTGTGTGTAATCTCCCGTTCGCGCATCAATGCAGCTAGCGGGGGTGCAGACCAGCGGAGGCCGATTGGACTCGATCAGATTGGCCCTAGCTGGCGCAGACAGCAATAGCGCGAACAGCACTACGGGCAACGCTCGCATCACTGTTGCCCGCAATCTCTGTGGCTCCGACGGTCCTCAGTAACGGTAGTAGCGGTGCCGGTAACCACCACGATACTGGCCATATGCCGAGTATGGATCGTCGTACTTGCTGTCGTAGCCATTCGGTCCAAGTCGCCCGACCACGCCCGGAATTGGGCGGCAACCGCGATAGCCGCAGTGCGACTGGGTGTACAGGCCGTTTTGCTCGTTAATGCAGCTCGATGGTGTGCACCGCCACTGTACCTGCGTCAGATTGGCGCGTTCCGATGACATCGAAGTGGCGACAAAGCCCGCGTGAGCCTGCGTGGCCACACCGAGCCCCAGCAGCAACCCTAACGCGGTGCAATATGTCCGTGTCATGTCCACGTTCTCCTCCAAGATTTGAGAGAACGTATCACTGCCTTCGCCGTTCCCACTCAGGACTGTCTTTACGGTGGGGCGTACATGAACGGAATATGGGCGATGTGGACGGCTGTGTTTGCAGCTCTGGGGCTTGGAGGTTCGCACCCAGTGCCGGCCTCAGAGAATGTGGAACCGAGGATTGTGACTTTCGGAGATCCGCCGCTCAAGCTCGCGATCTACGATCAGGTTGTTGATGCGAGCTCGGTGGATTACTGGAACGGGCCGCGCACGCTAGATCCTGGCACGCTCGAATACGTTCGAGGTGAAAAGCGATTTCGGAACCCCTCGAATTACGGACTAAGCACGCTGCCGATCGGCCTACCAAAGTGGCGCAACCGTTCCCTGCGCTTCGACGAAAGTTGCAATCAAGCCGCCGAGCTCACGCCGGCTCAAAACAACGCGATTCGGCTGATCGTCGAGCAGGCTGATGAAATCCCGAATGGCGGGAAGACATGGCGCTACAACTTCGCCCTGAATTTCGAGAAGATGGTCTATCAACCCGGCTTCAATTCGGCATTCGCCCAAGCGATCAACATCGCCGCACTGCTCTTTGCCGAGTGCAAGACCAAGGACCCGGCCTATCTCGATCTGATCCGCAGCGCTGGCCTGACGCTCATTACGCCGATCTCCGATGGCGGTGTCATGAATACCGCCGACGGGATGACATTTTTTGAGGAGATGCCTGCGGCGCCCGGCATGTCTCCGTACATTCTGAATGCTCACCTCCTCAGCATCAATGTCCTGTTCGCGCTTTCAAAGCGGACCGGCGACAAGCGCTTTGAGGAAGCGGCCAGGCGCGGCATTGAAACGTTCATCAAGCTCGAGCCGCAGTACACCGCGCCGCATTGCATCAAATATGCGCTGAAGCTCAGAGACGATTGTCGTCCGGAGTACGATGACTATGATTCCGTGCTGCTCGATGAGATCGCCGCGTGGACAGGCGACGAGCGCTTTCACAAATATGCTCGCCTTTGGAAGCATCGCGCCGACGCCGGGCGCTAGGGTGCCGACGCTCCAAGGTCAACGCGGTTCGATGCAGACGATCCGACGTATATTGCAGCCGTGTAATTGAGGATGAAATTATCGCGCGCCATCTGGGTTTGAAAGCCGCCCGTCGGCGCCACGATGTTGTAGGCATAGGTCATGTTGTCGGCGTACGTTCCCGACAGCAGCAGTTCCGGCGTCGACGTGTTAACGAACACCGCGAACGAGGAGCTATTGATCGCGCTGGCTACCTGCATATCCAGGATAGTATTTGAGCGCGCCGACCCGAACGAGTTGCCATAGAAGTAGAGCCCGCTATAGCGAGCGTATTGTCAGTCAGCGTAAAGCCGTAGGCGTCTCCAACGCTCAGTGCGCCGAAGGCAGGAGTTCCCAATTCAGAGGAGCCGCACTGTACGATGTTGTTGTTTAGCACTTTGATGGCCGGCGCGGTGCTGCCGGATGGAACACCGGCCACATAGATTCCGGGGCCGCCAACAGAGATGCTGGGACCGCCTGGGTAGACCGGCTGATTCAGCGGTACGCATTGGATGTAGTTGTTGACAACACGGACATAGCCCGGCGGAGTGGAAATTCCGTCGGTGGTGATCTGGAATCCGATACGGCCTCCGAGGCATATATTCGAATCGAACGTGATGTTCTGTCCGGCGTGGGTGTCGTAGCACTCCCATGTCGGCACGTTCTGCACATTGTTGGAGGCAATCGTCCCGAGCTGGGAAAAGTGTCCCGAGCCGTCCGTTGTCGCGGTTATGCCATACGCGTTCGTCTTGGTGTTGGTCGGAGAATTGATGTTGTAGGCAGGACCGTTGCTGGACGAAACGCCGTTGACGTAGTTGCCGATGATGTTGAAGTTCGTGCAGACATAGCAAAGGATGCTTGCATAGGAGACCGACTGGATATTGTTGTAGTTGAAATTGCAGTTGTCGCAGAACGAGGGCCAGATACCGGCTTCCTTGAAGTTCGTGAAGCCGCAACCGGTCACGTTGATATTCGACAGATGCGCTCCGCTCGTGCCACTCCGGGGACCTACGGGATTGCCCTCCACTAGTGGTTGCGCTTAGTAGCGGACGGCTGGGGAGGCCTTTATAAGAAATTTGGGAATGGTGGCGCTCGCGGCCATGCTGAGTGGATGCGCGATCCAACGAGCGCAAGTTGCCCAGGATGCGCGCGTACAGATGGTCGGCATGTCTAAGGAGCAGGTGCTCGCCTGCATGGGGCCGCCTGCGAATAAAGCTGCCGAAGGGCAAACAGAGGTGTGGTCCTACAACTCAGGCGACGGCACGGTGGTCGCTACCGGCTCAGCGTCCTACGGGAGCTTCTCGGCTGCATCTTCACGCCGATTTTGCCACATCAACGTCGTGATGTCCGGCGGCGCGGTCTCAGCAGTCAACTACCAAGGACCCACAGGTGGCCTTATCACAACTGGCGAACAATGCACGTATGCCGTTGATCCCTGCGTCAAACCTCGATCATACAGCGCGGATCAAGCAGTATGAGCGACGACATTGCGCCCAATTCTGATGCGATCACCGAAGGCTCCAAAGCAGCCGGGAAACTGATCGATCTGGTGCGCGATGCCGGCATGCCCGTGGCCAGTTTTTACGGACTGATGATTGGTGATCGCGTCGACGCCTGCGAGAGCGCAACCTCGACGCAATGACCCGCCGCACCAGAGCAATATTGAGGGAACGTGATTTAGCAGAGGCCGCGCCGATAGCAGAACAGATAGCTGTTCCCCTTCTGGAGGCGGCTCAAGGTGATCCACGCCCTGAAATGCAAGAGCTTTGGGCCACGTTGCTAGCAAACGCGATGGATCCATCAAGGCGCGATGAAGTTCGGGAAGAATTCATTTCTACCCTAAAAAGGCTTCATCCGACGGACGCTCTCATCTTGAAGACGATGAGCGAGCGATTTCCAGACCGTGATTGGGTTCCGCCACATGCTCTTATGTCCGAAGGACTACGCCAAACGGCCCTTGATGTGTCACTCCGCAATCTTGGAATGAACGCGTGCGCCGACGCGCACAACGGCAACTACAGGATCACACCATTTGGCTTGGAATTGGTGCGAGCGTGTACAGCCTAGAGCAACCATTAGTCGGCCGATGATGTTCCCTACCCCAAGGTCTTTATAATTTGCATGCGCTCCGCAACCGCGGAATCAGTCGGGCATGCCGTGGCGCCGCAAGCCTGCTCAAATCCTCCGCTACTGGTCCGGTCCGTCGATCGCAACGCCGGCTTCACCACGGTGCTGATGTTCTGCGTCGGCTGCCAGCACCACAACGGCCGGCTGAAACTCGCCGATCTTCCGGATTGGGATTGGTACGACATCTCGGCGCACCTCAAGTGCACCGCTTGCGGCAAAGTCGGTTGGGTCGATACCCGACTGGACTGGACGAGGTCATCAACTTCGCCAAAGGCGTCTCTGGCTAAGCCGTTCCTCCCGTAGAACTACCGGCAAGCAATGTTCTGAGTGCGCTTTTCTGCCCGCTGAGGTTGCGCTAGCTTCTGACTTTTCAGAGCATGTGTTTTTAAAAACGAATTGGCACGGGAGGAATTCATGCTTCGATTGACTGCCGTTGCGCTCTTTGCCGCCAGCTTGATGCTGCCGCTATTCACGCTGTTCGCGTCGGCACAGCAAAATCCCGGACAGCGAGCGCCGAACCCTCAGAAGCTAGAGAAGTGTAAGACGCTCGCTCGCGAGCGCGGCTTTTTGGGTGGTGGGATGACAAAAGGTGGAATCAAGCCGCGAGATTTCATCATCGCGTGCATGCAGGGCAAGGTCAGCTAGCCTGGGAACCAATGACGTGAAAAAACACCAGCGCCCCTACCCGGCGCTGGTGCTGTAGTTCCGCAAGCGCTGTAGCCTGCCGCTGCGTGTAATAGAGCTTCCGCAAATTGTCCTGTTCAGGACAATGCGCCATTGGTCTATGCGGACCCGCCGAGGACAGCTCGGCGAACGTGACTCGGTCACATCGCGCGTCGAGGCCTGCGCGTAAGGTCCTCCTATCGCCGGAATGATCCGGTCAGCAAAGGGAGCGATCAGATGAACAAGTTTATTGTTGCCGTTGCCGTTGCCGTTGGCATGACCATCACAGTTCTCTCGGGATCGTCGGCGTTCGCAGGTGGTCACGGCGGTGGCGGAGGCATGAGCGCCCATTCTTTCGCTGCGCCACAAGTTGCCTCAGTCCGCGACCATCGTGGCTCCGCGCAGGGGGAAGGCGGAGTGGCCGTCACTAACGCGCCGCGCCCTGACAACGGCCGACACTGCGGAGTGAGCTATGCCTGCGGAGCCAGCACTTATCCCGAAACAGGTACGCGGGATCATCGCACTGGTCATTGATGCAGACGCCCGGAGCATTCCTGATTTTTCGAAAACCACGCCGCCGGACTCGAAATATCGTACCCCGGCGGCGCTCTCGCCAAACCGGTGCCAGACACCCATCTTCCGGGAATGCCGCTCACTCGAAGCCGATCGAGATTCCGCCGTGGCCCGGTCGCCGCCCAGATGCGGGCATTTCATGCCGAGCACGATCCGCTAAGGCGCGACGGGATCGCGGCTGACATCCGGCACATCCTGCTCGAGCAGATGCCGAAGGGCGCAAAGCTGCGGCTGGCCGATGTGCTTGAGCCGTTCAGGCTGGAAAACGACTCTCCACCAATGAGTTAGCCAAAACGCCTAGTTTTGGCTTTTAAATCATGGGGTCGAGGATTCGAGTCCCTCCGCGCTCACCAAATTAAATCAATCACTTAAGACAGAAACAGACCCAAGCCAGCCGGAAGTCAGTTCGGATCGCGCACACCATGCATACTGGGCATGCGCGGCATGGCCTGCTTCGCCGCGGCGATAGTAGCCGACGTGATGAACGGTGGCCGGCAAACCTGAGCCAGGCTGATCCGACTGGCACTGAACTTGCGATTACGTTCTCCGCTGGGATTGCAGTCCCCAGATTGAAACAGGGCGCCGCCGGGACAAATCATTTCGGGCCCGGCGGCGTATCTTTTTGGGATTAGCGAGACAGCCGCCGGCGGTTGCGCTTCCGGTGCGATTCAGATCACTCGGGCACGCCCTGGCGCCAGCAAGGGCGCTTGTCGCTATTGGTTCGGCCCCGGTTGATTGCTCGCGTCGGTTAGCTCGCGGCCTCCCTCGTCAGGCCTGGACCGCTTCCGCTCGTGCACAATACTTTCGGATATCCGGACACCTACGGAATTGCCCTCCACCAATGGTTGCGCTTAGTAGCAGACCGCTGGGGAGGCTTTTTTTGATGAGAAATTTGGGAGTGGTGGCGCTGGCCGCCAGCTTGGGCGGTTGCGCGTCGTCGGCAGCAGACATCACGCCGAACTATGTTTCACCTGTCGTCTATCAGTCCTACACGTGTCAACAGCTCGCGCTCGAAGCGCAGGGCGTATCCGCGCGCGCGGCGGCGCTTTCCGGTGCCCAAGACAGCCAGCGAACGAAGGACACGATCGCGACGACAGCAGCCGTCATCGTCTTCTGGCCTGCGGCGTTCCTGGTCGGCGGAGACAAGCAGACCGCGGCCGAGCTCGGTCAGATGAAGGGACAGATGGTCGCGATTGAGCAGGCCTCGATCGCGAAGAAGTGCAACATCCAATTCCAGAACAAGCCACCGCCCGGACCGACTTAGCGGAGCCCGTTCTCCACACCCCTCCGCGCTCACCAATCAAAGCACGCTCGGACCACAAATGTGCGCTCGGCGCATCTCAAGTGCACCGCGTGCGGCAAGGTCGGCTGGGTCGATACGCGGCTGGACTGGGGCGAGGTCATTGACTTCGCGAAAGGCGTTTCGGGCTAGGACCGTTTCCACTCGCCGGCTCGAGCATTTGAGCCGACGCGTACCGCCTAAAACCTACGTCCGGAGGAGTCTATCTTTCTGCATTCCCCGCTGACTGTAAGGGATTTCCGTTCCGACGACAGGGTTTTGGTAGCCTTGCCCGACTGTCGAGAAATAGTGATCGAAAGCGAAGCTGCGCGATCCTTTCCACCGACGGTAATGTTTGTCGGTCCATCGAAGGAGAAGGAATCCTGCTCCACCTTCCAGTCTCCTGCGGGATCAATGTAATACTGCAGGGTCGCCGCGGCCATGTTCCAATCATCAGTTGAAGCTGGCGGAAAATCGCACTCCAATGCTACGACCACAGTTTGACCGTGACCGTCCAGGGTCAATGCACCCAAGGCCAGAAGCGATAAAAATCCATTCCGTATGACTTGCACGTAAAAACTCCTCGAAGCGCTTATCGCACATCTGCATTTTACCCTATTCTCCCCGCCCGAGATTCCCGTGTTTCTACGGCCACTGTCTCCATATTCACAAAGCCAGCGCGGAACGCTTATCTTTTGGCAATGCTTAAGCGAAAGCCGCTCGAAATCCCGCCCGAAGTTGCCCGCAAATTCGCGGCAAAGATGCGGATGTTCTATGCGGAGAGTAGCCCACTCAAGCGTGACGAGATCGCCTCGGATACCCGGCATCTGCTTCTAGAGCACATGCCAACGAGCCCGCCGCATCCCTCATCTGAGCAAATGTTCACGGCCCCACCGTCAGCGGTAGCTCGCCCTGACCGCCCGTCCAGTCGATGATGTCGAGTTGGAGCCCTCGCTTCAGCATCTCGGCCTCGAGACTGCCGGCGTGGCGTTTCCATTCGGGCGTCGCGCGGACCCGGAATTTTGGATCTTCGCCGCTGGCCTCGAATTCATCGTCGGCTTTGAGTGCGCCGCGGATGGCTTCGTACATCATCTTCAGGCTGGCGTCGGTGAAGGCGCCGTAGTCCATCGGTCGTCTCCCTCAGCACTCTCGGAACGCAAAAGGCCGCCACGGAGCTTGTCGTGGCGGCCTTCTGCATAGCGGCCCCATCCAGACGGCCCAAGGGGAGCGTGAGTGAGTCGAGTTAACGAAACGTTGTTGGTGCGGTGGCGGCATCCCCGGCAACAAGGCCAGGATCATCCGCACGGCGCCGCAGCCGTACCGGCCCGGGCGCTCGTCAGAGCCTCAGGCATCGAAACAATGGGCGAGCGCCGTGTTGGCGGATTGTGCGCGCCGTTCAAGGATTTCGGCCGCCGTGGCGTAGTTGCGTGCCAGGATCTGGAGCGCGCGTCGAGCATCCGGCAGCGTGGACTGCTTGGCCATCTCCAGGCACTGGTGCTCGAAGTAGCGAAGCTCCTCAAGTTCGGTCATTGCGATTCGTCCGATTTCATCTGCATCTTCGAACTCAGTGCGCCAACGGCCTGGGCGGTTGCGCCTCGTCCGCGGCGGACATTACGCCGAACTATGTTTCGCTTGTGATGTATCATTCTTATACGTGCCAACAGCTCGCTCTCGAGGCGCAGGGCGTGTCCGCGCGCGCTGCAGCCCTATCCGGCGCGCAGGACAGCCAGCGAACGAAGGACGCGATCGCGACGACAGCGGCAGTTATCGTTTTCTGGCCGGCGGCGTTCCTAGCCGGTGGGGACAAGCAGACTGCGGCCGAGCTCGGACAAATGAAGGGGCAGATGGTCGCGATCGAACAAGCCTCGATCGCCAAGAAGTGCAACATCCAGTTTCAGAACAAGCCGCCGCCCGGACCGACATAGTCCACCCCTATCATGACCGCTCCGCTTCGATGTCGCCATGCCTTGGCGCCGCAATCCGCTCACTTCCTTCACTGTTGGTCCGGCGCCGTCGACCGAAATGTCAGATTTTTCAAAGACCTAGAAACTTGAGCGCGCGTCGAAGTACGATTTCAAGCGCCCGCTCGGAAAGGTCGGAATTCGTTTCGAAGGAACTGTCGGAACTCACAACGCAGCGTTTCAACGCGATTTGTCCCATGGTACCGGTACTTAGCCAATTCTATTTCTGGAGACGGTTGATATGACGCTGGGACAAGTCATTCGAACGGCTTATCGGACCGCGCTGCCTCAATCGATACGAATTGCTGTCAGGCGCGTAGGCTCGATTCAGCGACTGATGGATGGACAGCCGCTATTCCCGGTGGTGGCCGTGGATGTGCCATCATCAACCGCGGCAGCGATACTTCGAAGTCGTCGCTTCGGCATCACGCCCGAACGGCACGCCCTGATGGCGAGTCACACCCCTTTGATCTCCCTGAATATGGGACAGAACTGTAGCCACGGCTGTGTGTATTGCGTCTCGCATATGGACGATCGAAAAAAACGAAGCGGCTATCTCGAGGAAATCGGCTGGGCGGAATACGGCCGTCAGCTTCTGCGTCTCGCCGGCGATGCCAAGGTGACGTACAACTTCGCCGGCCCTGGCGAATGTGCCGAACACGAACATTTTCCTGAACTCGTACAGCTTCTGCTCAACGCAGGACACTGGATTTGGATTCAGACGCACGGCCTGTCGAGCAAGAGTATTGCACGTGCGCTGAACGCTTTTCCGAAAGAGTTGGTCTCACGCAAAGTGAATTTCCACCTCTCGTTCCACATCGCCGCCTATCTTGACGACAAGGACGATCGGCGGCTTCGGGCCTATCTCGACAAGCACCTCGCCACGATTGCCTCCTTCGGGTGTATCACGTGCATTATCGTGCCGATGTCTCCGAAGGTGCTGGCATGGCCTCGATTCGAGGAGTCGATGGATTTGATCGCCTCGATATGCAAGGAGCGGGGCGCCCGCTTCATCCCAAGCCTCGTCGAATTCCACGGCCCGTATGAAGGGCGGCACTACCCGGATGACTACACCAATGAGGAGCAGCTGCGGCTCTCCGAGCTCATGGCCAAATACGGCAATCCGAGTCGCGGCACGATGGCAGGCGACGAAGCCGTGATCGTGGGCGACAGCCTCATGCTTCGTGCCATGCCTTGCTACGCCAAGGCGCTGATCACCGAAGTCAACGGCGACGGATCGTTACGACACTGCCAGTCGGATCCCGAGGACAACTTCGGACATCTGAGAGATGCTGAGGGATTGACGAAAGATCCGAAAGCCCATCCGTGTCCGTTTGATCGCTGCCTGTGCGTCTCGGTCGGATACAACATGAGCCTCGCGCCAAATGGCGTGTCGTTCAAGGAATACGCTGATGAAATCAAACGCGTCGATTTGCGCATACGGTAGCGCCGATTGTGACCGGGGTTCGACGAAAGGAACCCAATGATGGTGATTTTGCTCCCGTGGTTCTTGAAAAGCGATTAGTAGCGCTGACGCCGTTAGCCCCGTTGCCGCGTTTGTAGGGACGGCTACTTGCTCCCGAAGCGGTATATTACATTGGAGATTCAGCCTATCGCACCCCTGGCCTGCCCATGGTGACCATTTTAACCTTCCTCGCGTTGGTTGCGCTAGCCGGGCTTTCCGTGCGCTGGGCTTATCAGGTTGGGTATCGCGATGGCCACGAGCAAGGCTTGACCGACTCCAACCGCCTGTACGGCAACAGGAACTCCAGCTCGGAAGGAAAGCCCCGTAACAAAGAGCCCGAGAACATTGGAGCCTAAGCTATCTGCCAGCAGTCGCGTCGTTATTGGATCCACGCTGTTTGCTTTGGCGTCGAGCGCCTTCCTTTACCTGGTTCCTCCTAGCCCGATCGAACGGCACCTCCTCCGCGGCACGATGCACCTCTATCAGGGCCATGCGTACCTGTTGCCCGTCAAATACTTCGACCGCCCCCTGGAAGCTGCCAAGCTGTACGAAGACGACAAACTACTTGGCCCCGCGAATAGCCCCCAACAGGAAATCATCGACAAAGGCCAAGGCCGCTATTGGCTTTATCGAGATATCTCGAATTACTTCGGGCCTGTTTTGATGCTTTCCTCAAGCGACAATACCGATCCGAACACAAACGGTAGGAAGTATCGCCTTGAATAAGAAAGAATCCCGGTAGCGCGAGGCCCGATGCTGGAAAAACTGCACGGACTATTGACCGCATTCCTCGTCGCTGTGGGATATTACGGCCCGACGAAGATCATCAGCTACGGACCACTTCCGCAAAAGATCGCGGTCTACGATCGCATGATCACAACGGCCGACTTTTGGGATGGACCGGTGACCTTGGATCCGAACGATCTCAGTTATGTCCGAGGCGAGAAACGATTCCACAACCCCTCAAACTATGGGCTGCAAGCGCTTCCAGACTTGGCCGAACCGTGGATCAACCGACGCATGCATTTCGACGAAAGCTGCAATCAGGCGAATCCGCTCACGCCTCGCCAGCTCTTGCCCTTGCCCTGATCGAGCAGCACGCCGACCGCTCGCGGGATAGGTGCTCGCGGCTGAGGCCGGCGTGCGCTGCGGCGTCCGTGATGGTCCGGGTGCTACCGTCGACCAATGCCTCGATCGCGGCACGGACCTTGCCCGAGATGCGCTTCGGTCGATCACTCATGCGGGATCACCGGCGGCGGCAGTTCGTGATCGTCCCGGAGGTCGATGACGTAACCCGCCCTTACCTCGATGCTGACGTTGACGCTCGGCTGGCTGGTCGGAGCGATGCCGGCCAAGCCCAGCACAAACGAGCTGGCGCGATCGCGCACCATGGCGTTGTCGCAGTCGAGCAGTTCCGCCTTCACGGCGCCCGCCCGCGTGGTCGCCACGGCGAGATGGCGCATGACCTTCTGCTTCATGAAATCGGCGACGTGCGGCTTATTCAATTCCCGACTGAGGTGTTCGCGGCTCAAACCGACCTTCGCTGCCGCAGCCGTGATGTTCTTGGCATCGCCGGTCACCATGCCGGCAATAGCCTCGCGCACCTTGGCGGAAATGGGTTTCGGCCGATCGGTCACGGAAGCGCCTTGTATCGCCAGTGGGTCGCTACCCCAGTGAGCGGATTGATCTTTGGACCGCGCACCGACTTCTCGTCACGCTGCTTCGCTCGAACGCGAATTCTGGCGGTCTGCTCCGGATCTTCGACCAGCAGCAACTTGACGCCCAACGCACCTAGCACCGGTCCAAGCGTCACTAAAGCCCCTTTTCTGGCTCGGACCGAGCAACTTTCAGACGTAACCGGACGTAAGGCCGGTCTGATTGTCGATCTCGTTGCGTGACAAGTTCATCTCGTCGGCCCTGGCACGGACAGCGGCGATAAAATCGTCATAGTCGGCGATCATACGCGCGGCTACTGGCATTTGCTGCCTCAAATCAATCGCCGCTGATGCGGCTGTCAATGATGATCCTGCGGAGCCCGGACCTGGTCGGATCCGGCGTTTGAGCTCCGGACAAGGTCTCAACATAGCGCGCGTCGCGACTCATGAACTCGGCCGCGCCGACGCTCGAGATCTGGAGCTGAGCGCAAGCGCCCGGTGGGATTCCCGGGACGCTCATGCGCATAGGGCGCTGGCTATGGCATGACCGGGCGGATCCGGGCACACATGCCGCGCAGGGAGTTGCGTTTTCGGGAGAGCGGGATTATGTGGGAGGTCTTCGAGGTCTACCGCAATTCCGATCGGCCCGTGCAACTGCCGCGCGGGTCGTTTCGTTTTGGCGGCTGCCTTTTCCTGGGCGCGCAGCCAGCGCTCAACGCTCGGCCAGAAGTACGTGACGTCGCGACCGACGCGCGTAATCGGAGGCCCCCGGCCATCCAACTCCCAGGCAATCAGAGTACATTCGGTGTAGGGGCGGCCGCGGATGAGCTTGCCGAGCTCCACGGCTGTCGCTGGGCGTGAGTTGTACCCGTCAAATCGAAAGTCGAGGGTGTGAGGGAGATTCAACGCCGCTTTCGGCGTTTCAAACTCCTACTTTTCTTGTTCCTATCCTTGCGATAGTCGCGGACCTCCTGAGAGCTATCCTCTCCGCCGAATGCGATTTCGAGCAGCACTCCTGTCTCGTTATCCATCCACTTGTCGCAGCGTTCCCTGAAAAAATCCGACATCGCAAGGCTGAACGCTCGACGCGATTGTGAGGCTTGGCGACGGCTAATCGCTTCCTGTGGATAACCATCAAGGAGAGCGAATTTTTCTCTGAACCGCAGCCGCTTTGCAGCCTCTTCAAGAACATCCGCAATCTCGAGAGGGGTCTTGTTTGACGCAAGCGCCTCGGCTATTTGCCGGCCCAACCCCGTTTTTGGTTGCCGCGATCTCACGCTTGTGCCTCTCCAACTGAACAGGCAGCGCCCGCGAGGCCATCGCGGCACGAGCGACAAACTGGATGAACTCGCTGGCGGTCAAGTTGGCGCCGGCGGCCTTGCTCACCGCCTTCCAGGTTTCGTCGGCGCGCTCGTCGTCAGCCCAGCGCTGCAGATGCGCTCTGATCGCGCTACTCCCCGGCCGCCAACCTTGCAGTTCGTCCCTAAAGCTCGCCACCTACCCGCTCCGCACCATCGGCGTTATGTTCGGTTGCGGCTTGAGGATCAGGTCGACCAACCCGGCGAGCTTCTTGAACGCCTCGCGCTTCTCGTCGAGATAGGCATACCGGTCGTAGACGCCGCGGACGCCGCCGATCACGTGCCCGAGGCAGCGCTCGGCGTGGTCGGCAGGCACGCCGGCGCGGCTCATAAGGCTGCGCCCGGTGCGCCGGAGGTCGTGAAGCACCCAATGCGGCATATGCTCTCGCTTCGCGTCGGCGCGGACCTTTGCGACGGACTTGTCGAGTTGGCGCTTGGCTTTGCTGAAGCCGGTGAAACCCTTGGCGCCGTGGGTAGTCGTGAACACGAACCACGAGTTGCCCTTGGCGCCTTCCGGCTTGTCACCGATGAGCTCGCGCGCGGCATCGCTCAACCGGATGATGTGGTCGATGCCCGTCTTGTAGCGATCCGCCGGAATCGTCCAGTCGGTGCCGTCGAGCTTGCTGGAATGCAACAGCGCGGCCTCGTTTCGCCGCGTGGTGGTCAGAAGCAGCGATTTTACGAACGGCGCATAGCAGGCCGGCACATCCTCGACGACATCCAGGGCCGCCCACAGGTCGCGCAGCTCTTCGTCGGACAGCACGCGATCGCGCGCGTTGTTGCCGACCATCCGAATCCCCTTCACGATCGGGTTGGTAAAATCGTCGTTCCGGGCCGCGAACCGGTTGAACGCCTTGCGCAGGTAGGCCAGCTGTCCGATCGGCCGTGACCGGCCCGCTCTCGTCCTCGATCTCGTCCAGCATGTCGACGATATGCGAACGGCGGAGCCGGCCCTCGCCGAACACCGGAAGGTCGCCGATATCGGGGGCGACCAGGCGACGGAACGTGCTGGCATACTGGTCGGCGCTCTTCAGCGCGGCTTCCTTCCGGCAGTAGCGCTCGACGAACATGTCCAGCATGCCCGGGTGCTTTTGCTCGCGATCGGCTTCGTCAGCATCGGGATCGTAGGCCCCGCCGATCTTCAGCCCCTCGGGATTGTCCCCGTCCTCGAGGCGCCGGGTGCGCTCCGGCCGCGGATCCTCGCGCCGGCCGTTCTTGAGGTCTTTGGCGAGCTTGTCCGCCCTGATGATCGCGTCCCGGACGGTCAGCGTCCCGCCCTGCGGGTTCTCGTCCCAGCGGCCTAGTGAAAGTTTGGCAAGATTGTTGCGGACGCGGGATGATCTGGTCGGAGTGTTGCTGGAGGCGTGATTTGATAATCACTGCTCCGTGACCAGTGCGGTGCGCGCTACGCGGATCGACAAGCACGCCCGATCGCTTCAGTATGCGTGAGTCTTGCTTGGGACGCAGCAGCGTCTTGACCGCAGTGTTGGGGCGTCTTCGCGCGGATGGCGGTGGCGAGGCATTTGGTGGAATGGTTGGCGCAGGCATGTGGCCGGCGTGTCCTTGAGTTGGCATTGTTGAACCCGATCAAGAAACGCGATTGGGCCTTCGTGGTCGCCTGTGTGGCCGGCGCGGTGTTGTTCGGTGTCTGGAGTTTCCAGATGGGGATCGCGTTTCATCGCTCCCGGCAGGGTGCAACCGATCTCTCCAGCTCGCACCGGCGTAGCCAGGACGGCTCTCAGGACGGCTCTTCCGCGAGTAGCCCTGCCCGGCCCGCGGCCGACGACAGCGACGAACAGGTCCGACAGCCGCGATAGCTGGCGCAATTGCGTTCTTCACCGCCGCATCGCCTCGATCTAAGCCCACGCCAGCCCCGCGACGACAGCGGGCTCATCATCGTCGGTCGTCGCACCGGTGAGGCGCCTGCGGCGCGCGCTGTCCTTGGCGCGACGATGACGCGTGTCAAACCGGCGTAGCGCTATCGGCACACGCCGCGCGAGGCTTTGAGCGAGCTCGATGGCCTGTCTGACGATGGCCATCACGGTCGCCACGCGCGTGAACAGGCCGATCAGGAGGATCATCGAGAACACGTCGATATAGGCCAGCACATCGCCGACCAGCATCAATTCGGGAGGAAGCGGAATCCGGTGCAGATAGGCACCGATCACGATGACGACCGGAATCAGCGCGATCAGCTTCCGCAACGTCAGCCGATCCAGCAGGGCCGCGAGCTCAACGACCAGAACCTGCCAGAGCCAGTCGCCAAGCGCGGCCGGCCTGTCGATCGTCCAAGTCTGCCAAAAGGTCCGCCACAGCTGCCGCCAGGTCCGTTTCCACATCGCAGCGTCCGCATCCTCTCGCGCGCAATATCGGCGCTACGGCTTCGACGACGCCTCGCTGCCGTCGCCCTCGACCGCGGCGCCCTGCACATCAGCCGAATCGGCCGACGGAAAGATGCGCTCGTAATTGGCCCGGGCCTCGCGAATCAGACGCGCGCGCTCCAGTTCAGACTTCGAGATGAACCTGATGATCTCGCCCATGTGCTCTCCAACGCAGGGTGAATTCTCCGACCATCGGCAATGCAACCATCATGCCTGATGGCCGCCCGGCCGACATGCTCGTACCGCTTAGCGGGGGGCCCGCGGCGATATCCGCTGCTGGCTGAACGCAACCCGCGGATTGATGCCGCAATAGGCGTCGCGGCCTGACGCCGACGCCTGGCACTGCTCGTAGGTCTGGTAGCCGCAATAGCCGGGGTATCCCTCATCCCTGCCCTGGATGCACCAGGGATAATCATAGAGATCGGCCGCCGCCGGCTGTGCGGAGCCGACAATCCAGCTCGTTCCGAGCGCCGCGAACGCCAGAATTGCCCAATTCGACCTGCGCATGATCCTGCTTCTTTCCTCGATCGGCACCCAGCCGTTGATTTAGGTACGCCGGGAAGATCTGCGAGGTTTCCGCTCATCGCCTCAAGAAGGTGTGACCCGAGCGCGGAGGGAGCGCATCGGAAGCCGGGCGCCTTGCATGGGCGCGCGACCACACAAAAAACACGAGGCCCGGTGTGCCTAGGAGCCCGGGCCTCGTGTCTGATGTCCCCCGCCTCAGTGGCGGATCAGGCGTTGTGGTTACGCGAGCTTGCCCGCGCGATCCATCCCGGATGACTACGGGGGTCAGGCGCGCGCAGATTTCACTTGCTGTAGCTGTAGAACCCCTGCCCGGTCTTGCGGCCGAGATGGCCGGCATCGACCATCTCCTTCAGCAGGGGCGCCGGCCGGTATTTGGGATCGTTGAAGCCGGTGTAGAACACCTCCATCACCGACAGCATGGTGTCGAGCCCGATCAGGTCGGCAAGAGCGAGCGGGCCGATCGGATGGTTGCAGCCGAGCTTCATGCCGGCATCGATCTCTTCCGCGGTCGCAATGCCTTCCTGCAGCGCGAAGATCGCCTCGTTGATCATCGGGCACAGGATGCGGTTCACCGCAAAGCCCGGGCTGTTCTTCGCGGTGATCGCGACCTTGCCGACACGCTTGGCAAACGCTTCGGCCTTGGCGACCGTGTCGTCCGAGGTCTGCAGGCCGCGGATCAGTTCGAGCAGCGCCATCACCGGGACTGGATTGAAGAAGTGCATCCCGATGAAGCGGTCGGGACGATCAGTCGAGGCCGCAAGGCGGGTGATCGAGATCGACGAGGTGTTGGTCGCGACGAGCGCGCTCGGCTTCAACCCGGCGCAGAGATCCCTGAGGATCTTGACCTTTAGCTCCTCGTTCTCGGTGGCCGCTTCGATCACGAGATCGCAGGCGGCAAGCTTGGACTTGTCGGTGGTCGCGTTGATCCGCGCGAGCGTCGCGTCGCGATCGGCCGCCGTCATCTTCTCCTTGGCGACCAGGCGATCGAGACTGGACCCGACCGTCTTCAGGCCGCGTTGCACCGCCGCGTCCGAGATATCCACCATGGTCACGGTAAGCCCCGCCGCCGCGCAGATTTGCGCGATACCGTTGCCCATGGTTCCGGCGCCGATGATGCCAACCGTCTCGATCATTGTGTCTGTCCCTTCTCGTCGCTTGCGCCGCCGCGCGGCCGCATCGTCAAAAATGGCGGACCCGGAGGGTCCGCGGATGACGCATGCATAGCAGTCCGGCCGAACGGCCGATACAGGATGCGGCGGTATTCTGGTGAGGTCTATTCCGGGCGCGGCGGGATGGATCGCCGTGGCGGGACGGCGGG
>NZ_JACMYP010000162.1 GCF_020889705.1 Bradyrhizobium altum
CGGGCTCGGTGCCGGGCCCGGCCTGCTACGGCAACGGCGGCCTAGCTGCCACCGTCACCGATGCCAATGTCGTGCTCGGCTATCTCGATGCCGCGGCGTTCATGGGCGGCGCGCGCCCGCTCGATCGTGCGGCGTCGGAAGCCGCGGTTGATCGCATTGCGGAGGCACTCGCGCTGTCGCGCATCGAGGCGGCCGCCGGCATCTACAAGATGATCAATCTGAAGATGGCCGACGGCATCCGCCTGATGACGCTGCGCCGCGGCGTCGATCCCCGCAAATTCGCGCTGCTCAGTTTTGGCGGCGCCGCCGGCATGCATGCCGCCGAGGTCGCGCGCGAGCTCGAGATCAAGCGCATCATCGTGCCGACGGTCGCTTCCGTGCTCTCGGCCTGGGGCATGCTGACCAGCGATTTGCGCTACGAGGTCAGCCGCACCCATTACGGCACCGGACGGATCTCCGCCGATGAGGTGAAGGCGCTGTTCGCCGCGCTGGAGGAGCAGGCCGCCGGGCGGCTGCGCGACTGGTTCAAGGACGACATCGCGATCGAGCGCTCGGCCGAGATGCGCTACGGCGAGCAGGTGTTCGAGATCGACGTACCGCTCGGCGACCTCGATCTCGGCGCCGCTGACCTCGTGGCGCAGATCGAGCAGCGCTTCCATCGCCGCCACGAGGAACTCTACACCTATGCCTCGCGCGGGCAGGAGGTGGTGTTCGTCAACGCCCGTGTCGCCGCGGTCGGCAAGGTGGCGCGCGGCGGTGGCGATGTCGGTGAGGCCGCGTCGGCCGCACCCTGCACGCCGCGCGGCAAGCGGCAGGCCTGGTTCGGCGCCTGGCGCGAGGTACCGGTCTATGCGCTCGACGATCTCAAGCCGGGCTATGCGCTGGCCGGTCCCGCGATCATTGAGGCCGAAACCACGACGGTTCTGGTCGACAGCGGCGATCGTGTCGCGGTCAACCCGCTGGGCTGGCTCGACATAACATTGCGCTGAGGTCCGCCTCCGCCATCAACATTTCATTTTCCCGGCATTGGCTTGGGCGATAAGGTCGCGTCCTCGGGAGGGAGCGCCGGCTGCTGCCGGCGTTTGTGGCGATGTTGATGCAAACAAAAAGACAAACCGTGCTTTCGATATCCCTTGTCCTTGCAGCGATGCTCGCGGCGTCTCCATTGCGTGCGCAGCAGGGGCCCGAAGCGAAGACGGATACCGAGATCCGTGTCGGCAATGTCATGCCCTACACGGGGCCGCTCGCGGCTTTCGCGACCATCGGGCGGGCGGAAGCCGCCTATTTCGACATGATCAACGAGCATGGCGGCATCAACGGCCGCAAGGTCAGGTTCGTCTCGGTCGATGACAGCTCCAATCCGAAGACCGCAATCGAGCAGACCCGCGATCTGGTCGAGAAACAGGACGTGCTGTTGATGTTCGGCTCGTTCGGCACGCCGAGCAATCTCGCCGTCCGGAAGTACCTCAACGAGAAGAACATCCCGCAGCTGTTCGTCGCCTCCGGCGACGAGGAGTGGGCGCATCCGAAAACCTTTCCGTGGACCATGGGCTGGCAGCCGACCTTCCGCGCCGAGGGGCGGATCTACGCCAACTACATCCAGGCCGCCTATCCGTCGCGCAAGATCGCGGTGCTGTGGCAGAACGACCAGTTCGGCCGCGATCTGTTCAAGGGGTTGCAGGAGGGGCTCGGCGACACCGCGGGCATGATCGTCGCCGATCTCGCCTTCGACGCGTCGGAGACCGCGATCCAGAACCAGATCGGAATCCTGAAGGGCTCCGGCGCCGATATCCTGGTGTTCGACGGTGCGCCGGCGATCGCGGCGCGCGCGATCCGCGTCGCCGCCGATCTCGACTGGCATCCGGTGTTCATCCTCGACAACGCGTCGGCCTCGATCGCCAGCGCATTGCGGCCGGCGGGCCTGCAGAACTCGCTCGGCGTGATCTCGACCTCGTTCCTGAAGGACGCCGGCGACGCCTCCTGGAAGAACGATCCGCAGATCAAGGCGTGGGACGCCTTCATGGACAAGTACTATCCCGACGGCGACAAGGACGACATCTATGCCGTGTTCGGCTATGCCGCCGCCGACACGCTGATGCAGGTGCTGCGCCAGTGCGGCGACGACCTGTCGCGCGAGAACATCATGCGGCAGGCCGCCTCGCTGAAGGACTATCAGAGCCCGATCGCGCTGCCCGGGATCGTGATCAACACCGGGCCGAAGGATTTCCGCCCGATCAAGCAGATGCGGCTGGTGCAGTTCGACGGCAATGCCTGGCAGCCGATCGGCGACGTGATCGAGAGCGCATTCACGCCGGTGCGGGAGGATAATTGAGGGGCACCGAATTGCTTCGCTGTATGCGAAGCTCGTCGCTCTATCACCGTCACCCTGAGGTGGCCGCTTCTTCAGCGGCCCTCGAAGGGTCGACGGCCCCACTGTGGCCGTGCATCCTTCGAGGCTCGCCCAGCGGCGCAAGTGCGCGGCAAGGCTCGCACCTCCAGCGACAAAGGCGAAGCCTTTGCGCGGGGATGACGGAGCAACAGTGGTGTTGTTGGCGATAAGCGCTACTTCTTCAGCCCGTAATTCAGCAGCCCGCCCTTGTTCTGCGGCGGATGGGCGCGCAGGCCTTCCTCGCTCGGCTCGGTGCCCCAACCCGGACGATCCGGGATCACGAGATGGCCGTCGACGAACTCCGGCACGTGGGTAAACAGCTCGTGGTCCCAGGCCAGCCGATCGATGTCGGTTTCCATGATGCGCAGGTTCGGCACCGCCGCGCAGAAATGCGCGTTCATCACGGTGCAGAGATGGCCGTAGAAATTATGCGGCGCGACGTTGACCTCGAAATGCTCGGCGGCCGCGGCGATCTTCATCGACTGCCAGACGCCGTTCCACGGCGTGTCGATGATCGCGACATCCATCGCCTGCTCGGTGAAATAGGGCAGGAATTCGCGCAGGCCCAAAAGCGTCTCGCAGGACGAGATCGGGTGCGGGCTCTGGCGGCGGATATAGCCGAGCGCCTGCGGGTTGAAGGTGTCGATCTCGACCCAGAACATGTCCATCTTCTCGATGGCGCGCAGGATCTTGAGATACCCCTCGGTCTTGGCGTTGAAGTTGAGGTCGAGCAGGAGATCGACATCCGGCCCCGCGCCGTCGCGGATCGCCTCCAGATGCATGCAGAGATTGCGCAGCACATTGCGGTCGATATTGATCTCGGGCTGGAACGGCGAGCCGAAGCCGGGCCGCCAGCCCTGCGGCTTGCCGTCGGTATAGACGAAGATGTTGGTCTTCATCGCCGAGAATTTCTTCTCGCGTACCTCGGCCCCGATCGCCTTGACGCCGTCGAGATCGTTAATTGGCGGCTTGTACCAGTCCGGATGATTGATGCGCCAGGTCGCGCAATGCGACCAGTAGACCCGCACGCGGTCGCGGATCTTGCCGCCAAGCAGGTCGTAGCAGGGCACGCCGAGCGCCTTGGCCTTGACGTCGAGCAGCGCGTTCTCGATGGCCCCGAGCGCCAGCGCCACCACTCGCGCCGACAGCCGCTCGATCGCCGCGGTCACGCCGGGGGCGCCAAAGCCCTCGTCATATTCGCTCCAGCCGACCAGCCCGTCCGTGGTCGTCACCTTGACGAAATGATAATTCCGCCAGCCGGCATCGCAGGCGAGCGTCTCGACGCTACTGATTGTGGTGGATTTGCTCATGGTTTCCTGCCCGGACTGTTGTTGGTGTTGAAGAGAGCACAATAGCGGATCGAGCAATGCGTCAACCGCACGGAGGCAGACCGTCAGCGCACGCTTGTTGCAAAGTGCTGCGGCAATCCAGCGAATTCCGTCAAGCGGAAGAAAATTCCACTTGCATCACACAGTCGGCGCGGCTTCAAGTTCACGCAACAAGAAGCTGAATCAGCCGATGGCATCGGCTAGTCATTTTGTCGCGAGGAAGCGTGATGGGTGCGTTGTCGCATCTGCGGATAGTCGAGATCGGAAGCGCAGCGGCGACGAGCTATTGCGCGCGGCTGTTCGCTGATTTCGGCGCCGATGTGCAGAAGGTCGAGCCGCCCGCGGGCGATCCGCTTCGCCGCACCGCACCGCTGACGCCGCAGGGGCACAGCGCATGGTTTGCGTTTCTCAATTTCAACAAGTCGAGTGTCGTGCTCGACCAGAACGACGCGGGCGCTACATCGCGCCTGCGCGAGTTGATTGCCGGCTGCGACATCCTGCTCGATGGGCGAGGCATCGATGCGGCCAATTGTCCCGGCATCGATCTCGATGTGATCAAGCGGAACAATCCGGGCCTGGTCCATCTCGACCTCAGCTGGTTTGGCGATCGCGGTCCGTACGTCGGTTTCGCCGCGACCGATTCCACGATCCGCGCGCTGACCGGGCTCGTGAAGCTGGTCGGACCCGAGCAGGGGCCGCCGATGCACGCGCCGGATTTCCAGACCGGGATTCTCGGCGGGCTGTGGGGCTTCATCGCGGCCGTCTCGTCGGTGCTCGGCCGTATGCAGGACGGGCGCGGGCGCAGCAGCCATCTCAGCCTGTTCGAGGCCAGCATCGCCGTCACCGAATACATCATGTTCGAGGCGTTCCAGCGCGGCGACATCATGCGGCGGATCGGCGTCAACCGGTTCTGGCCGACCTTTCCGGTCGGCATCTACGAGACCAAGCAGGGCTGGCTCGGCGTCACCACGGTGACCCCGGCGCAATGGCGCGCGTTCTGCGAGATGCTTGGGCTCACCGATCTGCGCGACGATCCGACGCTGGTCATGGGCGTCGACCGGCTGCAACGCGTCGCCGAGATCGAAGGCAAGATCCTGCCGAAGCTGAAGCAGCGCACCGCGCAGGAATGGTTCGCCGAGGGTCTCAAGCGCAAGATCCCGATCGTCCCGGTGCCGGAGATCGCGGATCTCATTGCCGATGAAGAGAAGCGCGCTCGCGGCACGATCGTCCCGATCACGGTTGGTGACGAGACCGGTTTCAGCGCAGGCACGATGCAGCGGCTGATGGCAACGCCACCGCTGCGCGGTGGCCGCGTGCCTGATCTCGGCGAGCAGCAGGCAAGGCTCGAGGCCACGCCGCGCGTGCCGGCGCCGAAGCCGGCTCCGACCGGTCGCCTGCCGCTCGAGGGCATCCGCGTCGTTGACTTCTCTATGGGCTGGGCCGGGCCGATCTGTACCCGCACGCTCGCCGATCTCGGCGCCGACGTCATCAAGATCGAGGCGACCCAGTATCCGGATTGGTGGCGCGGCGTCGACCGCCGCCCGGTCTATGTGCTGGAGCAGATGTACGAGAAGTCGGTGCGCTACTGCATCATGAACCGCAACAAGCGCGGCATCACGCTCGATCTGACCCGGCCGAAGGGGCTTGCGCTGGCGAAGCGCCTGCTCGCCGATGCCGATCTCGTGGTCGACAATTATTCGGTCGAGGTGCTGCCCAAGCTCGGCCTCGGCTACGACGTGCTGAGCAAGATCAATCCGAAGCTGGTGATGATGTCGATGTCGGCGTTCGGCGCCGGCAGCGTGCACCGCGACTGCCGCGCCTACGGCTCGACATTGGAGCAGGGCTCCGGCCTGCCCAGCGTGGTGGGCGATCCCGGTGGCCCGCCTGTGATGAGTCACACCGCGTTCGGCGATGCCGTCGGCGGCCTCAACGGCGCTGCCGCAGTGTTGACCGCGCTGATCCACGCCCGGCTGACTGGGCAGGGCCAGTTCATCGATCTCGCGCAGATCGAGTGCATGATGCCGTTCGCCGCACCCTGGATCGTCGCGCATTCGATCGACGGCAAGCCACCCGTGAAATACGGTAACCGCCATCCGGACCTCGTGCCGCATGGCTGCTTTCGCTGCGATGGCGAGGACGACTGGATCGTGGTTGCGGTGCCGGATGACGCGACGTGGCCAAGACTCGCGCGGCTGCTCGGCCGCGAGGACTGGGCGACGGACAAGGCGCTCGAAACGGCCGCGGGCCGCCGCGCCATCGAGGCCGAGATCGAGGCTGCGATCACGGCCTGGACCTCGGCGCGCGATGCCGATGCGGCGATGGCTGCGTTGCAGGCCGTCGGGATCGCCTCCGGCGTGGCGCGGCTGCCGATCGATCTGCTGCAGGACCCGCAGCTCCACGCCCGCGGCTTCATCCAGCAAGTCGACCGTGCCTTCATCGGCAAGCATCCGCAGCCGTCGATGCCGTTCCGCGAGGGCGATGCACCCTTTGCGATCCGCTCGGTGCCGCCGACGCTCGGCGAGCACAACCGCGAGATCCTGTCCGGCATGCTCGGCCTTTCCGACGCCGAGCTTGAGGAGCTCAGCCGCGAGGGCATCATCGGCACCGAGATGCTGATGGAGGAGCAGCTGGTGAAAGAGAAGAAGCGGGCGGCGGGTTGATGGAGGCAGGCCAGCCGGCACAGCGCAAGGCGGAGGGTGCGCGCGACGGCGCGCGGCCGCTGCTGTCCGTGCGCGGGCTCGGCATCCGCTTCAAGACGTCGCAGGGCATTTGGCAGGCGACGCGCCGGATCGATTTCGACATCGCGCCCGGCGAGCGCGTCGGCATCGTCGGCGAGAGCGGGTGCGGCAAGACCATCACCGGCCTGTCGATCCTGCGCCTCTTGCCGGGCAACTTTGCCGGGCTCGACGGCAAGATCCTGTTCGACGGCACCGATCTCGCCTCCTGCAGCGCGCGGCAGATGCGCGCGATCAGGGGCAAGCGGATCGCGATGATCTTCCAGGAGCCGATGAGCGCGCTCGATCCGGTCTTCACCGTCGGCCACCAGATCGCGGAGACGCTGCGCGTCCATACCGATGTCAGCTACGAGGAAGCACGCGCCAAGACGCTGGAGATGCTCCGCCGCGTCGGTATCGCCTCGCCCGAGCGGCGCATCGACGATTATCCGCACCAGCTCTCCGGCGGCATGCGCCAGCGCGTGATGATCGCGGCGAGCCTGATCTGCGGGCCGCAGCTCCTGATCGCGGACGAGCCGACCACCGCACTCGACGTCACCGTGCAGGCGCAGATCCTCGAACTGCTGCGCGACATCAGCGAGACCTCGAAGACTGCGCTGATGCTGATCACCCATGATCTCGGCGTCGTCGCCGAGACCTGCACACGGATGATCACGATGTATGCCGGCGAAGTGATCGAGGACGCCACGGTCGACGAGGCATTGGTGCGGCCGCTGCATCCCTATACGTCGGGGCTGTTGCGCTCACTGCCGCATTTGAGTCCACGCCATGGCCGGCTGCCGTCGATCCCGGGCCGGGTGCCGTCGATCGCCGAGATGCCGGCCGGCTGCCGCTTCCGCGCCCGCTGCGCCCATGCGGCCAAGGGCTGCGAAACGGAGCAGAAGCTGCAGGATGCCGGTGGCGGCCGCAAGGTGCGCTGCTGGCGCTTTGCCGAGCTCAATCTGCCGGGCGCGCTGCATCCACCCGATACGCCGGCTGCTGCGAAGGTCGCGACGCAATGAGCGCAGCATCCGCTGAACGGCGCGGCGAGCCCATCGTATCGGTGCGCGATCTCCAGGTCCGCTTCCAGACCTCGGACCGCCGCGCCACCGTGAAGGCGGTCGATGGCGTCAATTTCGACGTCCGCCGCGGCGAGACGTTTGGCATCATCGGTGAGTCCGGCTCAGGCAAGACCACGATCGGCCGCGCGCTGGTGTTTCTGCTGAAGCCCAGCGCCGGTGCCATCCTGCATGACGGCATCGATCCGCTGGCGCTGTCGCGCGGGGAATTCCAAAGCCATCGCCGCGATTACCAGATCATCTTCCAGGATCCGAACGCCGCGCTGAATCCGCGCATGACGATCCTGGCTTCGGTGCTGGAGCCGCTGGAGCTTGCCCGCGTCGGCAGCCGGGCCGAGCGGGAGCGGCAGGCGCGGGAGGCATTGGAGCGCGTCGGGCTGCCGCAGGAATTCGGCGAGCGCTATCCGCACCAGCTGTCCGGCGGCCAGAAGCAGCGCGTCGTGATCGCCCGCGCGCTGACGCTGAAGCCGAAATTGATCGTCTGCGACGAGGTGGTGGCCGCGCTCGACATGTCGATCCGCGGCGACGTGCTCAATCTGTTTGCCGATCTGCAGCGCGATCTCGGGCTGACCTACGTCTTCATCACCCATGATCTCGCCGTGGTCTCGCATATCAGCGAGCGCGTCGCGGTGATGTATCTCGGCCAGTTCGTCGAGCTCGGGCCGACCGAGGAGGTCGCCGAGCGCCCGCTGCATCCCTACACCATCGCACTGCTCTCGGCCGAGCCGCGGCCGTTGCCGTCGGCGATGCGGGAGGAGAGCCGCATCGTGCTGCAAGGTGAGGTGCCGAGCCCGATCGATCCGCCCTCGGGTTGTCGCTTCCGCACCCGTTGTCCGCATGCGCAGCCGCTCTGCATCGACCGCGTGCCGGAGTGGCGCGAGCTGAAGCCCGATCACTGGGTGGCCTGCCATTTCGCCGACCGCCCGAATTTTTCGCCTAACACACTGGAGACAACGCCATGACAATGACGACACGACGCGAGGCCATGGCGCTGATCTCGGGCGCGCTGGCCAGTACCACGCTCGGCGGCAGTGCATTCGCGCAAGCCGCGCCGAAGAAGGGCGGCACCTTGCGGATCTCTGCGCCGGCCAACCCGTCGAGCCTCGATCCGGCAACCGGCGGCGCCGGCTCTGACCACGCCTTCCTATTCACGATGTACGACACGCTGGTCGAATGGGATTTCGAGACGCTGAAGCCGAAGCCGGGGCTCGCCGAAAGCTGGAAGTTCACCGATCCCAATACGCTGGTGCTCAACATCCGCGCCGGCGTCACCTTCCATGACGGCACCCCACTCGATGCGGAAGCTGTCAAGTTCAACCTCGATCGCAACCGAGGCGATGCGAAGTCGAATATCAAGGCCGACCTGCTGTCGGTCGCCTCGGTCGAGGTCACCGGTCCGCAGCAGGTCACCTTGAAGCTGAAGACGCCGGACACCGCGCTGCCCGGCATCCTCTCCGATCGCGCCGGCATGATGGTGTCGCCGACGGCGCTGAAGGCGGCCGAGGGCGGCGTCGTGACCCGCAAGCCGGTCGGCGCCGGCGCCTACGCCTTCGTGAGCTGGGCCGACGGCGAGAAGATCGTGGTCAAGCGCAACGAGAAATACTGGAAGCCGGACCGGCCTTGGCCGGACGGCATCGAGTTCTCGATCATTCCCGAGCTCACCACCGGCGCGCGCTCGGTCACCGCCGGGCAGAACGATCTGATCTATCAATTGCCGCCGCGGCAGAAGGCTATCATCGAACGCGCCTCGAGCGTCAAGGTGGTGCACGGCCCAACGCTCTATGTGCTCCAGATTTTCCTCAACTGGGCCAAGCCGCCGTTCGACAACGTCAAGGTTCGCCAGGCGCTCAACTTCGCGATCGACCGCGAGTCCTTCGTCAAGGCCGCGCTCGCCGGCCTCGCGGAGCCTGCCTACATGAACTTGCCGAAGGCGCATTGGGCCTATGATGCCGAGGTCGCCAAGCTCTATCCCTACGATCCCGACAAAGCACGCAAGCTGCTCGCCGAGGCTGGCTTCAAGGAGGGCACCCCGATCGAGGTCGGCGGCTATCCGGACCAGGATTCGGTGCAGCGTCAGGAGATCCTGATCGAGCAGTTGCGCAAGGCCGGCATGAACGTGCGGTTCGTCAATGCCCCGATCGCGGAGGCCTCTGCCGCGTTCTTCGGTCCGGAGAAGAAGGGGGCGGGACTGCTCTCGGCCTGGACCGGACGGCCCGACCCGAGCCTGACCTATTCTTTGATGTTCACCAAGGACGCCTATTACAATGGCGGCCGTGCGCCGGTGCCTCCGGAGCTCGAAGCCGCGATCAAGGAATCGCGCGCGTCGGAAGATATCGATGTCAGGCGCAAGGCCTTCTCCATTGTGCAGCGGCTGGTGATGGAGAACGCCTTCGTCGTGCCGCTGGCGTTCCAGTTCGAGCTGGTCGCCATGAACAAGAAGGTGCAGGGCTATCGGCCCAATCTGCTGGGCAAGCCGAAATACGACGACGTCTGGCTCGAAGGCTGAACCATGGCACGACGGTCACCAGTCAAGGTCATCGGCAGCCGGCTCGTGCAGGCGCTCCCCGTGATCCTGCTCGCGACCTTCATGGTGTTCGCGCTGCTCAAGCTGGTGCCCGGCGACATCGCCGTCACGCTGGCGGGCGACAACGCCACCGACGCGCGGATCACCGAGATCAGGGCAATCTACGGCCTCGACCGGCCGTTCCTGGTGCAATATGGCGCCTGGCTCGGCCATGTCGCGCAGGGCGATCTCTCGCAATCGCTGTTGACCGGCGAGAAGGTCGCGGTCTCGATCGGCCGCGCCTTCCCGAATACGCTGCTGATCGTCGTGATCGCGCTGGTGCTGGCGCTGGTCACCGGCATTCCGATGGGCGTGATGGCCGCGATCAAACCGAACGGCTGGGTCGACAAGCTGATCAGCATGATTGCCTCGCTCGGCGTCGCGGTGCCCGGCTTCTGGCTCGCGATGATTTTGGTGGCGGAGTTCTCGCTGAAGCTGAACTGGCTGCCGGCGACCGGCGCAAAATCCTTCAGCGCCTCGCCGATCGATGCGATCCGGCACGCGCTGCTGCCGGCCATCGCGATCGCGGCCTATGGCATGGCCGAGGTCGCGCGCCAGCTGCGCGGCGCGTTGCTGGAGGTGCTGTCGTCGCAATATGTTCGCACGCTGCATGCCAAGGGGCTGTCGATGTCCCGCATCCTCTGGCAGCACGGCCTGAAGAATGTCGGCGTCAATCTACTCACCATCATCAGCCTGCTGGTCAACCGCATGCTGGCGGCGACCGTCGTGATCGAGGCGGTGTTCGCGATTCCCGGCCTCGGCAGCCTGATCGTGCGCGGTGCGATCCAGCGCGATTTCCCGATCGTGCAAGGTGTGGTCTTCACCATGGTGGTGGTCGTGATCGCGGTGAATTTGATCACCGACCTGCTGTGTGCCGCGGTCGATCCGAGGATCGAGCAATGACCGACACGGCGCTCGCTCCGCTCAAGATGCCGGCCAAGCCGACCCGACTTCGGCGTTTCCTGCGCTGGCTCGCCGGCGATCTGCGCGCCGCGCTGTCGATCCTGGTGCTATCGGTGCTCGTGATCGTGGCGATCGGCGCGCCCTGGATCGCGCCCTATGCGCCCACCGCGCAGGACGTCAACAACATGCTGGCGCCGCCGGGGCCATTACATCTGCTCGGCACCGACGATCTCGGCCGCGATATCTTCTCGCGCCTGATCTACGGCGCGCCGGCCACCGTCTATGCCAGCCTGCTTGCGGTCGGCGTCGCGGTTATGATCGGGCTGCCGGTCGGCCTGATCGCCGGCTATTTCGGCGGCTGGATCGACGACATCATCAGCCGGATCATCGACACCTTCCTGTCGTTCCCCGCCATCGTGCTGGCGATTGCGGTCACCGGCGCGCTCGGCATTGGGCTTACCAACGGCATGATCGCGATCGGCATCACGATGTTTCCGGCGCTGGCGCGCATCGTCCGCGCCCGCACCCTGATCGTGCGGCAGGAGCTCTATGTCGACGCCTCCAGGGGCTTTGGCGCGCCGACCTGGCATGTGCTGTGGCGCCACGTACTGCCGAACACGCTGCAACCGGTCATCGTGCAGGTGACGCTGCTGCTCGCCGCGGCGCTCCTGGCCGAAGCCAGCCTGTCGTTCCTCGGCCTCGGCATCCAGCCACCTGACCCGAGCTGGGGCGCCATGCTGGCGCGCGCCTATCAATACATGGAAATCGCCCCGGAGCAGATGTATGCGCCGGGCCTTGCCATTCTCGTCGTCTCCCTGGCGTTCAATGCGCTCGGGGAATCCTTGCGTGTCGTACTCGATCCGACCATGAAGGATCGTTGACCTTTGGTGGAATGATCATGTCGTTCAAGAAATTGCTGATTGCTAACCGCGGTGAGATCGCGATCCGCATTGCCCGCGCCGCGGCCGAGAGCGGCATCGCGACGGTCGCGATCTATCCCGCCGACGATGCCGCCTCGCTGCATGTCCGGTCCGCCGACGCGAGCCACGAGATCCCCGGCCGCGGCGCGCGGGCGTATCTCGATATCGAGGCTGTCATCGCGGCGGCCAAGGCCACCGGCTGCGACGCGCTGCATCCGGGCTATGGCTTCCTCAGCGAGAACACCCAGCTCGCGCGGCGCTGCGCCGAGGAGAAGATCACCTTCGTCGGCCCGTCGCCGGAGGCGCTCGATCTGTTCGGCGACAAGGCCAAGGCGAAGGCATTGGCGAAAAAATGCGGCGTGCCGATCATCGCCGGCACGTCAGGCGCAACGACGTTGGACGAGGCAAAAGCCTTCTTCACCTCGCTCGGCGCCAATGCCGCCGTGATGATCAAGGCGATCGCGGGCGGCGGCGGGCGCGGCATGCGCGTGGTCGAGGATTTGGCGAAGCTCGATGAAGCCTATGCGCGCTGCCAGTCGGAGGCCAAGGCGGCGTTCGGCAACGATGCGGTCTATGTCGAGCGGCTGATCCGCAAGGCCCGCCACATCGAGGTGCAGATCATCGGCGACCGTCATGGTGCGATCAGCCATCTCTGGGAGCGCGAATGCACCATCCAGCGCCGCAACCAGAAGCTCATCGAGGTGGCGCCGAGCCCGTCATTAAGTGAGAGCCTGCGCGCGCGCATCATCGAGGCGGCAAAGCAGCTCGCCTCCGCTGCGCGCTACGACAATCTCGGCACCTTCGAATTCCTGGTCGATGACGAGGCAGAGGAAAGCAAGGGCGAAGGCGAGGGCGCCTTCGCCTTCATCGAGGCCAATCCGCGGCTTCAGGTCGAGCACACCGTCACCGAGGCGGTGCTCGGCATCGACCTCGTGCGGTCGCAGCTTGCCGTTGCCGCCGGCGCCACGCTGGCTTCGCTCGGGCTCGCACAGGCCGCGGTGCCGCTGCCGCGCGGCTATGCCATGCAGCTGCGCGTCAACATGGAGGTGATGGACGAGAAGGGCGTGACGAAGCCGACCGGCGGCACGCTCAGCGTGTTCGACCTGCCGTCCGGCCCCGGCGTCCGCGTCGATACGTTCGGCTATTCCGGCTACAGGACCAGCGCCGCGTTCGACTCGCTGCTGGCAAAAGTCATCGTGCATTCGCCGAGCCAAAAATGGACCGACGTGGTGCACAAGGCGTCGCGCACCTTGCGCGAATTCCGGATCGGCGGCGTCGCCACCAACATCCCGTTCCTCGGCGCGATCCTGGCGCACCAGAGTTTTGCTAGGAACAAGATCAGCACCAACTTCATCGATACCCATGTTGCGGCGCTGGTCGGCACGGCCAGCGATCTCGCCGCGCCCTTGATCGAGGTGGGCGAGCCGGCGGCGACCAAGTCCGTCGCCGCCGAAGCGGCGCCGGAGGGATCGCTCCCGGTGCCCGCGCCGCTGCAGGGCACCATCGTGGCGATCGAGGTCGTGGAGGGCGATCTGGTCCGTCCCGGCCAGCAGATCGCGGTGCTGGAATCGATGAAGATGGAGCATCTCGTCACGGCGCCGCATGGCGGCCGGGTGACCAAGATCGCCGGTGGGCCCGGCGTCACCCTGATGCACGGCGAGCCGATCCTGTTCCTCGAGCCGGCCGAAGTCGACGGACATACCGCAGAGGAAGCGGCGGCAATCGATCTCGATCACATCCGCCCGGACCTCGGCGAGCTGATCGCGCGCAAGGCGATCACGCTGGACGAGAACCGCCCGGCATCGGTCGAGCGCCGCCGCAAGACCAACCAGCGCACCGCGCGCGAGAACATCGCGCAGCTGGTCGATGAGGGCTCGTTCGTCGAATACGGCTCGCTCGCGATCGCGGCGCAACGCCGCCGCCGCAAAGTCGAGGACCTCATCAAGAACACGCCGGCCGACGGCCTGATCGCCGGTGTCGCCACCGTCAACGCCAGGGATTTCGGCGCCGACGGCGCGCGCTGCATGGTGATCTCCTACGACTACACCGTGCTCGCCGGCACCCAGGGCCATATGAACCACAAGAAGATCGACCGCATGCTCGGCCTTGCCGAGCAGTGGAGGATGCCGCTGGTATTCTATGCCGAGGGCGGCGGCGGCCGGCCCGGCGATACCGACCGGCTCGGCATGACCGGCCTCGACGGCCCGTCCTTCGTGCAGTTCGCCAAGCTCTCCGGCCTGGTGCCCGTCGTCGGCGTGGTCTCGGGCTATTGCTTCGCCGGCAACGCCGCGATGCTCGGCGTCTGCGACGTCATCATCGCCACCAAAAATGCCTCGATCGGCATGGGCGGTCCGGCGATGATCGAGGGCGGCGGGCTCGGCGTCTATCATCCGGCCGAGGTCGGCCCGGTCTCGTTCCAGTCGCCGAACGGCGTGATCGACATTTTGGTCGAGGACGAGGAAGAGGCGACGGCGGTCGCGCAGAAATATCTGTCCTACTTCCAGGGCGCGGTGCAGGACTGGAAGGCGCCGGACCAACGGCTGCTGCGCCGCGCGATCCCGGAGAATCGCCTAAGGGTCTACGACATCCGCAATGTGATCGACCTGATGGCCGACGAGGGCTCGGTGCTGGAGATCCGGCGCGATTTCGGCGTCGGCATGATCACGGCCTTCATCCGCATCGAAGGAAAACCGTTCGGCCTGATCGCCAACAATCCGAAGCATCTCGGCGGCGCGATCGACGCCGCGGCCGGCGACAAGGCCGCGCGCTTCATGCAGCTGTGCGATGCCTTCGACATCCCGATCGTCTCGCTGTGTGACACGCCGGGCTTCATGGTCGGCCCCGAGGCCGAGAAGACCGCGATCGTGCGCCACGTCGCGCGGATGTTCGTCACCGGCGCGAGCATCACGGTGCCGCTGTTCGGCGTCGTGCTGCGCAAGGGCTACGGTCTCGGCGCCCAATCGATGATCGGCGGCGGCTTCCACGCCTCGTTCTTCACGGTGGCGTGGCCGACCGGCGAATTCGGCGGCATGGGCCTCGAGGGCTACGTCCGTCTCGGCTTCCGCAAGGAGATGGAGGCGATCGCGGACTCGGTGGAGCGCGAGAAGTATTTCCAGACCAAGGTCGCCGAGCTCTATGCCAACGGCAAGGCAGTCTCGATCGCCTCGGTGCTCGAGATCGACGAGGTGATCGACCCCGCCGATACCCGCCACTGGATCATGGCCGGCCTCCGCTCGGTGCCGAAGCCCGAGCCGCGCACGCATCGCAAGCGTCCGTGCATCGATGCGTGGTAGCGAAGTTCGATGCGTAGGATGGGTAGAGCGAAGCGAAACCCATCAAATCCTCATCCGCGGTACAATTGATGGGTTTCGCTGCGCTCTACCCATCCTACGGTGCTGAGTTGCCCGACGTGGCAAACCTCTTGGCATGTGACGCGCGGATCGTGCAACAAACACGGTGTCGTCCTGGCGAAAGCCAGGACCCATTACCCCAAATATTGATTGTTGCGCGACGCTGGGGCCGCGATCCCGTTCATCAGTGAATGCGGTGGCTATGGGTCCTGGCCTTCGCCAGGACGACGGCGGTGGATGGGTAGGCGCCTCGCATCACTGAACGACCGCGCGCTACCCCAAGCGCAACTCCGCATATCCCTTCGCAGCCACGTCATCGCACCTCGCACGATACGCCGGCGCGCTGCCGCTGTAGCGGGCGACGATGCGGGTCTGCTTGCCTTCGACGTTGCGGTTGATGCCGGTCATCCAGGAATCGACCTCGTTGGACAGCAGCCCGACACCGAGCGCCTTGACGTGATCGGTCCAGCCGGCGGTGCCTTCGGGGGTGGCGTCGAGGAAGGTTAGGCCTTTCTCTTGTGCGAACCGGAGCAGGCCGGTGACCCAGTCGACGCTGTATTCGATGCTGCGCGGGATGTTGCCGAGCGCGGTGTGCGGGCCCATCAGCATCATCATGTTGGGGAAGCCGTCGACCATCAGCCCGAGATAGGTTTCCGGGCCGTGCGTCCACTTCTCCTTCAGCCGCACGCCGCCGGCACCGCGGATATCGATCTTGTCGAAGCTGCCGGTGATGGCGTCGAAGCCGGTGGCGTAGATGATGATATCGAAGGCGTAGTCCTTGTCGGTGGTCCGGATGCCCTCGGGCGTGATCCGCTCGATCGGCGTCTGCATCAGATCGACGAGCTCGACATTGTCGCGATTGTAGACCTCGTAATAGAAGGTCTCGAGCGGCAGCCGCCGCGTGCCGAAGCCGTGATTTGTCGGGATCAGCTTCTCGGCGACCGCCTGGTCCTTCACGCGCTCACGGATCTTGCGCGCGACGAAGTCGCTGATCGTGGCATTCGCCTTGCGGTCGATCAGGATGTCCTTGAAGTTGCCCTGCCAGATGCCAAAGCCGCGCTCGCCATAGAGCTTCTCGTAGAACGCCTCGCGCACCTCGTCGCTCACCTCGAACGCGCCGCGCGGATCGGGCGTGTGTACGAAGCAGGCGAAGGTCTCCTTGCAGCGAGCGAAGATCTTGGGATAGCCGGCCTTAATCCTGGCTTGCGTCTCGGCGTCGATCTTGCCGTTGTGCAGCGGCGCCGCCCAGTTGGCGGTACGCTGGAACACGGTGAGGTGGCCGACCTCGCCGGCGATGGTCTGGATGGTCTGGATGCCGGTCGCGCCGGTGCCGATCACGGCGACGCGCTTGCCGGTGAAATCCACCTGCTGTTTCGGCCAGCGCGCGGTGTGGAACGATTGCCCCTTGAAATCGTCGATGCCCGCGACGCGCGGCAGGGTCGGTGTCGACAGCGGACCGATCGCCGTGATCAGGAAGCGGCAGCTATGCCGCGCGCCGCTCTCCAGCGTGATCAGCCAGCTCCGCGCCTCGTCCTGGTAGATCGCTGACGTGACGCGGCTCTCGAACTGGATGTCGCGGCGCAGGTCGAATTTGTCGGCGACATAGTTGCAGTAGCGCAAGGTCTCGGGCTGGCCAGCAAATGCTCCGACCATTCCCATTCCGCGAGCAGCTCCTTCGAGAACGAGTAACCGTAGGAATAGCTTTCGGAATCGAAGCGCGCGCCGGGATAGCGGTTCCAGTACCAGGTGCCCCCCACACCGGTGCCGGCCTCGAACACGCGCGCCGAAAGGCCGAGCTCGCGCAGCCGGTAAAGCTGATACATGCCGGACAGGCCGGCGCCGATGATGATGACGTCGTAATCCAGCGCAACCGTCTGGGCGTTGTTGTCCTGGCGCGATGCGGCCACCTGTCGCTGCTCCCTGATCCGGTTGATTGCCGGCAAGGCTAGCCGGTATCACTGCTTCCGACAAACATCGAAGCGCGGGGCTGCTATCGCGATTTGCCGGGTTCGCCCGCCTGCGCGCATTCCGCGCGGCGGACTGTCCGCGCCGCGGCTTTACTCGACCGCGGGATTGCCTCTATCGTCGGCCCGACAAGGACGATCGCCCGCCAAGCGGCGACGGAACCAGCGGGAGTGAAGCGATGGGAGAGGCGCTGCGCAGGCCGACGTCAACAGACGTCAGCAACCCCCGGCTTTATCAGGATGACACCTGGCGGCCGCTGTTCGCGCAGCTCCGCCGCGACGATCCGGTACATTATTGTGAGGCCTCGGCCTACGGTCCGTACTGGTCGGTGACGCGCTACGACGACATCTTTGCGGTCGAGCTGGACCACCAGAACTATTCCTCGGCCTCCGAGCTCGGCGGTATCCAGGTCGCTGACCAGCCCAAGGGGCAGGAGCGGCGGAGCTTCATCCGCATGGACCCGCCCGGCCACACCGCGCAGCGCCGCACAGTGGCGCCGATCGTGGCGCCGTCGAACCTCGCCAATTTCGATGCCTTGATCCGCAAGCGCACCGCCGCCGTGCTCGATGCGCTGCCACGCAACGAGACCTTCGACTGGGCCGAGCGGGTCTCGGTCGACCTCACCAACATGATGCTGGCGACGCTGTTCGATTTCCCCGCCGAGGACCGCGCCAAGCTGACCTGGTGGTCGGATGTCGCGATCGCCAACGTCGAGTCCCCCGACGCGGTGGTGCATTCGGAGGCTGAACGCACCGCCGAGCTGGTCAAGATGGGAGAATGTTTTCGCAAGCTATGGGACGCGCGGATCGACGCGCCGCCGACATTCGATTTGATCTCGATGCTGGCGCATTCGGAAGCGACGCGGAATCTGGAGCCGCGCGAGTTCATCGGCACGATCGGGCTCCTGATCGTCGGCGGCAACGACACCACGCGCAACTCGATGTCCGCCGGGCTGATGGCGCTGTGCGAGAATCCCGAGCAGTTTGAGCTGGTCCGCGCCCGGCGCGAGCTGATCCCAAACCTGGTGTCGGAGACCATCCGCTACCACACGCCGGTGCTGCACATGCGCCGCACCGCGCGCAACGACGTCGAGCTCGCCGGCAAGCGGATCAGGAAGGGCGATAAGGTGGTGATGTGGTACATCTCCGGCAATCGCGACGAGGACAAGATCGAGCGCGCAGACGAATTCATCATCGACCGCACCAAGCCGCGCCAGCATCTCGCCTTCGGCGCCGGTGTCCACCGCTGCGTCGGCGATCGCCTCGCCGAGCAGCAATTGCGCATCCTCTGGGAGGAGGTTCTGGCGCGCGATCTGCGTTTTGAGCTGATGGGCCCGCCGCAAAGGCTCTATTCCAATTTCATCCGCGGTATACGAAGCTTGCCGGTGAGAATCGTGAATTGAAGTTGTGGTTTGTCATTCCGGGGCGATGCGAAGCATCGAACCACAGATGCACAACCGTGCATGGGGGAATCTCGAGATTCCGGGTCTGGTCCTTCGGACCATCCCGGAATGACGGGATCATCAAGAACAAGGAATCGGAATGAACGATCCCGTTGACGTCCTGATTATCGGCGCCGGCGCCTCCGGCGCTGCGATAGCCTGGAGCCTCGCCGATACCAAGATGCACATCCTCTGCCTCGACCAGGGCGGCTGGATGAACCCTGCCGAATATCCGAGCACCGGGCGCGACTGGGAGGCGAAATTCTACGGCGAGTGGTCGTCCAGCCCGAACATCCGCAAGCGGCCCGAGGATTACCCGATCAATGACGACAATTCGCCGATCAAGGTCGTCAATTTCAACGCCGTCGGCGGCTCGACCGTGATGTACACCGCGCACTGGCCGCGGCTGCATCCGTCCGACTTCAAGGTGAAGACGCTCGACGGCGTCGCCGACGACTGGCCGATCGACTACGACGCGCTCATGCCGTTCTTCGAGGAGAACGATCGCATGATGGGCGTCTCGGGCCTGTCGGGCGATCCGTTGTCGCCGCTCAGCCATCCACCGATGCCGCAGCAGCCGCTCGGGCTATCCGGCCCGCTGATCGGCAAGGCCATGAACAAGCTCGGCTGGCACTGGTGGCCGTCGGACACCACGGTCGCGACGATGGATTACGAGGGCAGGGCGCGCTGCATCAATCTCGGCCACTGCACGCCGGCCTGCGCGCAGGGCGCCAAGGCCTCGACCGACATCACCTACTGGCCGCACGCGATCCGCGCCGGGGTCGAGCTCAAGACCCATTGCCGGGTGCGCGAGATCCTGACCAATGAGCACGGCATGGCGTCTGGCGTGGTCTACTACGACAAGGACGGCGTCGAGCAATTCCAGCCGGCCGAGGTCGTCATCATCGCCTGCAACGGCGTCGGCACGCCGCGGCTGCTGCTCAATTCGGTGTCGGGAAAATTCCCGAATGGGCTTGCCAATTCGTCGGGCCTGGTCGGCAAGAACCTGATGTTCCACCCTTATGCGCAGGTCTATGGCTTCGTGAAGGAGCCGACCGACAGCAACCGCGCGCCGCCGACCTGCCTGTGGAGCAAGGAGTTCTACGACACGGACCTGTCGCGCGGTTTCGTCCGCGGCTACGGCATCCAGTTCGGCCGCGGCGCCGGGCAGGTGTTCGAGGCGGTCGCGAGCGAGCAGAAGGGCATCCTGCCCTGGGGCAAGGATCATCACCGCGTCTTCCGCAAGCTCAACGGTCATCGCCTTGCGGTGTCGGCGATCTGCGAGGATTTGCCGGAGGAGCACAACCGCGTCACGCTCGATCCGGTCCTGAAGGACAGCCACGGCATCCCCGCGCCGAGGATCGACTACACGATCAGCGCGAACAGCCGGAAGATGATGGACCACGGGCTGGCGCGCGGCCGCGAGATTCTCGAGGCCGCCGGCGCCACCGACATCTGCATCAACGATCCGATCCCTTGGGGCGGCTGGCATCTGCTCGGCACCGCGCGGATGGGGACCGATCCGGCGCGCTCCGTGGTCAACGAATGGGGCCGCTCGCACGACGTCAAGAACCTCTTCATCGTCGACGGCAGCATCTTCGTCACCTCCGGTGGCGTGAACCCGACCTCCACCATCCAGGCTCTCGCGCTCTACATCGCCGACCAGATGAAGCAGCGCCTCGCCAATCTGTTCGACTGAGACCGCCAGAGACCGACATGTCCGATAGCAAACAACTGACCGCAGCCCAGCGCGCCGATCTCTGCACCATCGCTGCGATGATCGTTCCCGAGAGCGCCGAGTACAAGGTGCCCGGCGCGGATGATGCCGCGATCCAGGCCGACATGCTCGCAACGCTCGGCCGCGACACCGCGCTGGTCGCGCAGGCGCTGAATCATCTGGCCAAGCTTGCGGGCAAGCCGCTCGCCGAGCTCGGCGATGCCAGCCGCGATGCGGTGGCGCAGGAGTTTCGTAGCCATGGCGGCGCCGCAGCGGCCACGCTCGTCCGCGTCGTGCTGCAATGCTACTACCGCGACGACCGCGTGCTACGCTCGCTCGGCCTCGAGCTGCGCGCGCCGTTCCCGAAGGGCCACGTGCTGCCGGACGGCGACTGGTCGCTGCTCGATCCGGTCCGGGAGCGTGGCGGCACGTTGCGGCGGGCGCTGTAGGGCCTGATGAGATTAGGCTGATCGGCACCGACGGCGGAGCTTCACCTCTCCCTTGGGAGAGGTCGGCGCATAGCGCCGGGTGAGGGGTTACGGTCCCTCATTGGAGCTGCGGCCCCTCACCCGATTTGCTTCGC
>NZ_JACMYP010000163.1 GCF_020889705.1 Bradyrhizobium altum
TCGGCCTCTGGGCCGCAGCAGCGTTGAGCCTGATGCTTGGAGTTGCGTGGGCACAGGGCTCCAGCGGGTTTGACCGCGCGTTTGAGGCCATGGCCGGCAGCCACATCGATTCGGTTGTCGACACAGAGGATGGAGAGTTTGCCCCGAACTTTCGGACTATCGCTGAGCTTGCGCTCCAAAATGAATTCCTTCGATCGGGGCCAAGGAATACGGGGAGGCCGGCGGGCTTATAGGCTACGGGTTCTTGCTCTGTATCGACGCGCGGCCTATTTCGTGGACCGTATTCTCAAAGGTGCCAAGCCGGCTGCCCTTCCTGTCGAGCAGCCGAAAGGTTCGAACTCATCGTCAACCTCAGAACTGCTAAGACGTTGACCCTCGAATTTCCGCCGACACTGCTCGCCCGCGCCGATGGGATGATCGAATAGGATGGTGAGTGCTGCGGTGCATGAGTCCGGAAGTGGCCCATCGCGTCGTTTCGCGGCAACGCAATATTTCAGTCGCTTCCGGAGCGAAGCGGACATTGACCGAGCCGCACTCACAGAACCGGATTAAAGTCCCGCCAGTTCGCGATTCCTCCCTTCGCGTATCGTTGCCTGCGCATGGCGGACAAGGCGCAGCCGCGGCAGATGGTGTTTTATGATCCCGGGGTCGGCACCGTGACGGCACTCGTAAACAGCGCCCCTCGCGCGTTAACCATCCATTAACCAACGCAGCCTAGCCTGCTGTAATCGTCCAGCCATCACTAGCTCGATATGCCTTCCCGGTTCGCTCCAGGAGAAGCGTTGATGTGCGTTGAGTTGTTGACATATGCCGATCTCAGTGCCCGCCTCGATATCTCCCGAGAGGCCGCTCGTTCGCTCGCGAGACGCCGCCGGTTGCCGCGCTCGCGGTCGGAGGACGGCAAGGCCCTGGTGAGCGTTGATTTCTCCGAGCTCCGCTACACACCCTGCCCACTACGCGCCCGCCGGGCAGACCCGATCGATGCCTCCCTGGCAAAGATCGAGGCCGTCAAGATCGAGGCATTCAAGGCGGAGGTCGCGCGGCTCAAAGCAGTAGCAGCCGGCAACAGGACAGATTTCGAGCGCGAGCGTGAGCGTGCCGATCGCCTCGCCGTCGAGCTGATGCAGGCGGCCGCCGAGACGGCGGCAGCCAATGCGTGGGCGGCACGATTGCAAGACGAAGTGGCGCTTCTGCGGACCGGTCGCCAGGCGGGCGGCGCGATCGCGGGACACGCCGCGCGTCGATTGGGACATCTCGCCGCTGCGATCGTGGAAGCAGACCGCGCGGCTCGCAGGTAGCACTCGATACTCATCTCCATCCCCGGCTTGCCGGAGCAATCACGAGGGAAGCATGACTGGCATCACCGATATCGACGAAATGAAGGCCCGCATCGTCGTGTTCGGGGTCGGCGGCGCCGGCGGCAATGCGGTCAACAACATGATCACAGCCGGGCTGCAAGGGGTCGAGTTCGTGGTCGCCAATACCGACGCGCAGGCGCTGGCCATGTCGAAGGCGAGGCGCCTGATCCAGCTCGGCACAAAGGTAACCGCGGGCCTCGGCGCCGGCTCGCAGCCGGAATTGGGACGCGCCGCAGCCGAAGAGGCGATCGATACGATCCGCGATCAATTGACCGGCGCACATATGGTGTTCGTGACGGCCGGCATGGGCGGCGGCACCGGCACCGGGGCTGCACCCATCGTCGCCAGGACCGCGCGCGAGCTCGGCATTCTCACGATCGGCGTGGTCACCAAGCCGTTCTACTTCGAGGGCCAGCGCCGCATGCGCTTTGCCGAAGCCGGCATCGAGGAGTTGCTGAAGACGGTCGACACCCTGCTGATCATCCCGAACCAGAACCTGTTCCGGGTGGCCAGCGAGAAGACCACATTCGCCGATGCCTTCGCCCTTGCCGACCAAGTGCTTTATTCGGGCGTGGCTTGCATCAGCGACCTCATCGTCAAGGAAGGCCTGATCAACCTCGATTTTGCCGACGTTCTCTCCGTCATGAAGGAGAAGGGCAAGGCCATGATGGGACGGGGCGAGGCTTCCGGCGAGAAGCGCGTGCTTGCCGCCGCCGTGGCCGCGATTTCCAATCCGTTGATCGAGAATCCCTCGATCAAGCGCGCCAGTGGCCTCATCATCTCCATCACCGGCGGCAAGGATCTCATGCTGTACGAGGTCGACGAAGCCGCGACCCGCATTCGGGACGAGGCTGATCCGGACGCCAACATCATCGTCGGCGCGTCGTTTGATGACAGCCTCGAAGGCATCGTCCGCGTCTCAGTGGTGGCGACCGGAATCGATAATCTCGACCCGACACAGCAGGCGCAACCGGTGGAAACCGCACTCACGCAGCTCGCCGGCAGGCTGCGCAACGACGGCCGCCGCATCGCCGATCGAATCGAGCGCAGCGCTCCCCTTCCGCAAGTGGAAAGCCCACCGCTCCGCCCCCAGCCGCACCACCCCGTGGGGCCACCGGGAAGGCCGAGGCTGGATTATGCGCGCCACGCAGCCGACCGGCCGCTCGATCCTTACGGCCGCACCGCTGCGCACTATGCGCCCGACGAGGCCATTCTCGATATCCCGGCCTTCCTGCGCCGCGCCGCCAACTGAGCGGTGGCAGGAGCTGGAGTTACTCGTGTCAAGTGCCGGACACGGACCGCGGCGACGCGGCTCCAGAGTGCGATGAAATCAGGTTCGGTCGGAGGTCCACCTCTCCCCAGGGGGGAGAGGTCGGATTGAGCTATGGCGAGCAATTGCGCGCCTGAGCAATCGGGTGAGGGGCCGCTGCGCGCACTGAGACCGTATCCCCTCACCCGGATCGCATCTTTCGATGCGCTCCGACCTCTCGCTACGGGAGAGGTGGTCTGAGCTCTCGGCTTGCATCGATTCAACCAACACTCATCGCCTTCAGGAGCCCGCTTGTCCCGGCGCATGCCCGTCGGCGCGCTGGCGCTATCGACGGGAATTTCATCGGCGAACTCCGAACGTCAGATCTGCAGACAAGCTTCTTAAGCTGCGCAGCGCGCCGATCGCTCACGCTGCCGTGCTGCGCGGGCTCTCCGCTGTTTCCTTGTCCGCCTCCTTGTCGTGAGACAGCCACGCTGGAAAACGAAGCAAGCGTTCGTTGCTGTCTTTCGACGGCTCGATGGCCGGCTCATCGGCCGAACTCGGGAGGTCCAGCACGAGGTGGCCTGTTCGCAGCGCATCCGCGCGCTGATCCAGTTCGCGCAACAGGGGATCGAGCACACTGTCGATTTCGGTCGCCACCGACACCAGGAAACTGTTGAGCTCGCGCGCCTCGGGCACGACTGCCGCAGCCGATTCGATCGCCTTGGAGAGACCATCGACGACAGGCGCAAACGCGCCGGCGGCTTGCTTGATTCGGGCTTTTATCGCTTCAATTTCAACCAAAACGCGCTCACGCTCCCGCCTTTTCTTCTCCTCCGAAAGGCGGGCTTCAATTTCGGCGATCTGGGCCGTCAGGGTCGTGGCTTCGGATGCGAGTGCATCGCGTCTTCCGCGCGCGCGATCGAGATCGCGGCTGAGATTGTCCACTAAGTCGTCCTTTCCAAACATGGCTTTGCTCCGTAGGACAGCCGTTTTGGTCTGTAGGACGGCCTTGGCGCGAACCGCCAGCCTGGCAAGCGAACGAAAGGCTGGATCGGCCGAAACAGGCATCAACTTCGGTCGCGTCACATGGGCCGACATGGTGATCCCCCATTCATCAACATTAGGCGACGGCATGGTTAACAAGTGGTTAATATCAACAATTGACGGAGCGTGCGACGAAACTTAGCAGCCCGAGTTCGATCAGATGAGGGTGGACCGGGACCAACCGGTAGGTGCCGCCCTTGATGCAGCGAGTGGGTTCAGATCGAAAGCATGATGGCCGGACTCCTGGCGAATATCCTCTTTCCGAAGTTGTAGCGCCTCAGCAATTCGGCAACCCGTGTAGCAGGCAATCAACGGGGCCCACCGTTTGGCGGCAGCGGTCCTTGGGTCTTATGTCGGCTTCTGCTCGTATGCAATGCAGGTCTTGAATATCGCCTTGGCCTCATCATCCGTGAAGCCCTTCGACCGAGTCCGCTTTTTCTTTTCCGCCTTAATCTTGATGGCATCGGCCGGATTTTTTGCCAGCTTGCGATTGTCTACGGCCCAACCGAATACTGACTTGATCCCTGGAGATCGCCGTCCTTCAGGGTCTTTGCGGACACGACCTTGAAACGGGCATGCTTAAACGCAAGCATGTCCTGCTCAGTGACGCGGCCCGCATCGTCGTGCCCGAGGTGCTTCACCAGCCGGTCTATGGCGCCCTTGTAGGCGCCTCAGCAACGTTCCTGAGGAATCTCCTGGTTGCGATAAAGGCGCGTGACTTTCCGCCAACCTCCATTTGCGAACGCCTCGGCCAAGGCTCGCTCGCCTCGTCGCGATTCCCTGCGCAAGGGAAGATGGCTACGGCCGAAATCCAGTACGAGATAGTCGTCGCCTGAGTCGCCGCTAGTCGAAGCTTTACCAGATCGGAGCGTGGTGACGTTTTGCCCCTCGACGTATCCTGCTTGTTGCAGACCTCGCCGGAACGCGGCAAGGAAGCCGGCAGGCCATTGGTGTCCACCACCGCGTGAATCTTGCTGGTTAGGCCCCCTCGTGAGCGCCCCATATCCTGCTGATTGTTGTCCGCGATACAGGCTCCATGCTGGTGCACGCGCACGACGGAGGTATCGATCATCTGCACTGCCGCATCATGACCGGCGGCCAGCGCATCCATGATCCTGTCCCAGACGCCAGCCCGCCGCCACCGAACGAAGCGATTGTAACAAGTGGTGCGGGGACCGTAGTTCTCGGGCAGGTCAGGCCATGGCGCACCTGAGCGGAGGACCCAGAAGATGCCACTGAGCACGCGACGGTCGTTTACACGCCGGACCCCACGCGGTTTGTTCGGCAGCATCGGTTTGATGGCGGTCCATTCATAATCGCTGAGTTCGTAGCGCATGATTCGAGGCTCCGGTTTCGGAGCTTGAATCACGTCTCGGGCAGCGCCATCAACCCGCAATGGCCCGTCGCTAGGTCTGGTGCCCTTCCTCAACGCTCTCGTGTATTCGCTCTGGCAAGCGGCTCGCCGAAATCAGAACCAGCAATTGAAGTCCAAGCAGAGCCAGAAAGGGAATGAGATACATACGAGGAGTCGGAACCTGATGGAGCGTTGTTGAAGCAGACATCACGACGGCCAAGCCAGTCGTCGCAATCGGTCCGCCCAATCTTTGCACGATATTCATGGCGGTCGTGGCAAGCCCCAGCTTTTCTTTGGGCACTGACGCATAGGCCGCAGATATCGACGGGATGCCAGTGGCGCCCTGGCCAGAACCACGAGCGAGCATAGACAGCACCATCAAAGATGGGGAGAACTCATGTAAGACCATCCAGAGAAGTGGAAGTGTCCCAAGAGAGGTTAGAAGCACGCCACCCACGCTCACTGCGCGACAGCCAAACCTATCGGTGAGAAACCCCATCATCGGATAAGCGCACAACATTCCCAATCCCATAGGGGCAAGTATCCAGCCCGCTTTCGCTGCCGAAAACCCGCAACCAGCAATCAGGTAAAGTGGAACAAGCATCTGGCCCGCAAAAGCTACGCCGTTTAAGAGAAATTGTGTTGCGGTTGCCGTAGAAAAAATACCGTTACCAAATAGTCTCAGGTCGATGAGTGCAGTGCTCTTCTTTCTAAGAGCATCCCATACAAATCCACCGATGAGCATAAAGCCTAAAATCAGCGCCGAAAATCCACTCCGGTCTGAAACATGTTCAAATCCATAGAGAAGACACACGAGCCCCGGTGAGATCAGAAGAAAGCCCAAAAAATCAAATTGCCGTCTTTGAATGGTGGCATCGTCGTTCGGGAGCAGAAAAACCGCTAAGCCCACTGCCAAAATGCCCACAGGCAGATTCAGGAAGAATAACCAAGGCCAGCTCGCGTATTTTAGAACCCCTCCTGCAATCACCGGCCCCAGAATTGGAGCCAATAGAATTGGTACCGCCGCATAACCGATGACGCGGGCCATATTCCTTCCAGCGACTCGCGCGATCATCATCTGGGTCAAAGGGGCCAATAGTCCGCCTGCGATTCCCTGAACTAAGCGGGCCAAGATAAGATGATCTATTGTCCGCGCCGAACCACAGAGAGCCGAAGCCAAGGTGAATGTCGTGAAGCACGCCAAATAAAGTCGCTTTGCCCCGATTCTATCCACGATCCAATCATTGAGAGGTAACATCAACGCCAGGGCCAGCAAATAGCCGCTGATAATCCACTGTGCGACTTCGACTGACGAATGCAGCTCTTGCTGGATGGTCGACAATGAAACGCTAACAACGGTCGAGTCGAGCTGGGTCATGAAGGGGCCGATGAGTACGACGGCGACGACTCTCCAGATTTTTGGATCGAGTTGATCGTGCGAAGATTTATTGATGGGCTGTCCTTTCGGCTGAATCTGATTTCATCGAAATGGACGCATGACCTTCACTCATGACTTTCTCCAGCCACGGACTGCGATAGCAAACGAGAAAGTTCGCGAATGTGTTTGGCGACTTCGTTGCGTTTTGTTTTGGAAAGAACTGACAACTTCTCGTCTAGCCTGAGAAATGCGCGCCCGAGCCCTGATTCGAGCTGAGAGTTAGCTTTCGCTGTTAAATGCAATTCGATCTGCCGTCGGTCCGTAGGATGAGGAACCCTCTTTAGGAATCCATCTCTCACCATCTTACTGACCATGATCGAGGCAGCAGGCTGGCTGATTCCAAAAGCCTCCGCGAGTGTCCCGACCTGCCTGACTCCGCCTCGAATCCTATGCAGCATCCGATATTGCGTCAGCGTGGGTCCATTTGGACCCGCCTCATTGCTGAACTCTTGCCGAACGATTCTCTTGGTCGCCGCAACCAAATCCATCAGATCGTGAGAAAGGGTTGATCCTTGTTTCATATGTTGTATATTAGATATACAAGTTATGGATGTCAATGTGAACGATCGAGCAAGGAGAAAGCAATGAAATTGGAAACGAACAGGACGGCGGTGCTCAGCTTGGACGCACAAGGGGGCACTCTTAGGATGATTGGGAGCACGCCAGGGGAGATGGCAAAAGCGGCCCAAGTCGTTGCCGCTGCCAGGCGCGCCAGTTGCTCAGTGATTCATGTCTGCCTTGGCTTTGAAGTTGGATACCCGGAAATCAGTCCTGCCAACACACGATTTTCAGCTCTTAAAGAACATGGGCTATTTATCAAGGGAACGGAGTCGGTCCGCCCCCACCCATCGATTTTCGAACCCGGTGATCTGGTCGTCTATAAACATCGGACGAGCGCGTTTTCCGGAAATGCGTTGCAAATGATCCTTCACGCCAAAGGAATCGAGACCTTGGTGCTTTTTGGTTTTGCAACCAGTGGCATTGTCTTGTCGACATTGAGGCAAGCGGCCGATCTGGACTTCAAATGCATCGTGATAAAGGATGCGTGCTTTGATCGTGATGAAGAGGTACATCGAGTCTTAACGGAAAAGGTCTTCGCTGCGCAGGCCACAGTCATGACGGCACAAGAATTCGAGAATATGATTTTACAGACCATTGTGTGAAGGGTGTTGATTGGGTCGGGTGGGTACCCGGCTAACCGGGCTTGGTCACCGGTTGCTCCAACAACTCGACTTCGAGCACATCCGCGAGCTTTCCGGGGCTACCAGGTCGCGTCCGCCTGATTCGCAAATCGCTCAATCAGCCAGGCTGCCGCCGGACCGGGGGGCGCTTCGGTTCTATAGATCGCCTGCATGGCGTAAAACCCGTTGCTCCATTCCGGCAGGTCCAGGTGCTTCAAACGCCCTGCTTCGAGATCGGCGCGCACCATGGGCTCGGGCATGCTGCCCCAGCCGATTCCAGCCACCAGTAGGGCGTGCTTCGAGCCAAGGTCCGCGAGGCGCCATGATCTCACGCCGACGACCCCGAAATCCTTTCCTTCCGTCAGGGTGGACCGATCGGCCAGCACGAGCTGGACGTGATCCCTTGCCGCACCCGGCGGATTGGAGTCGTTCTGCGCCAGCGGGTGGGTTGGTGCGGCGACCGGAATCAACTCGACCCCTCCGACGCGGATCTGCTCCAAGCCTGCCAACCCCCTATGTTCGGGGCCGCTGATGCCTACGCTGGCCACGCCCGAAAGTACGAGTTGCGTCACCGCTCCGAGCGCCTCGATATGGAGACGCAGCGCGACAGTCGGAAATTCCTGCTCGAACGCCTGCATTGCGTCGACCACACGACCGGTTGGGAGCATGACGTCCACAACGATGGAGAGTTCGGACTCGAGGCCGCCCAGCATGCCCCTGATTTTGGCACGCAGACTGTCCACGCCGACTGACACAGTGCGCGCCTCGGACAGAACGGATGAGCCGATCGCCGTCAGCGTTGGCTTGCGCGTTCGGTCCCGATCGAACAGTTGAACCCCAAGTTGCTGCTCGAGATTGGCAATCGCGTAGCTCACCGCTGAGGTCGCCCGCCCGAGCTTTCGTCCCGCGGCCGCGAAGCTCCCCGTCTCAACGACGGTCAGAAACACCTGCAATTGGTCAAGGCTGGGGACGCCGGGACCCTGCATTTCAGATTCCTTGAACGTTATGCCCAACGTTTTACGGGTATTTTCTATCAAGGGGAATGCCTAGTTTTTGCGGCCAGGGACAAAGGTCGGGTCCGCGCACGTCAATACCCAGCGCGCCATCCATTCAATTGCCCAGCATTGAAGGACACTTCCAATGAATGAGCTCTCTTCGCGCCACCTGTCATTGAGCCGGCAAAGAAGTGTGCATGCCGGCTTGGCCAGTAAGGCCTCGGGCACGACGCATGTGACCGTGACGTCGGATGCCATGACGCGGCTTGATCTCACGCCAAAATTCGACGTCACCTATCTGCCGCGCAAAATCGAGGAGTTGATTGAGCAGACCGAGAAGCTCCTGCATCGGGCGATCCTGAAGAACTATCTGCGGCACGCGCTGCTTGAGATTTCTGGTTACTGGGAACAAATCCTTGCTCCCGAGCTGACCGTTCCTGAGCCCATTTATCGCATTGCCGAGCGTGGCCAGGTTCACGTTCTCGTCGGTCAAGCGGCGGTGAAGTCCTTTTACCGGCAGGTCGTGGAGACAAGGACAAATGTCATGGCGGCCCGGACGCTGAACATGTGCGTTGGCGACTTCGGCGTTGTGACCGAGGCAGTCTGGAGTCACATGACCCCTGCGGCCATGATACAGCCGGGGGAGCTTGAGGCTGTCTCTGATCCGGAGGCCTACTACCTCATTTCCCACAACATCATGCAGAACTTCGCGTATACGCAAGATGCAATGCTCATCGGCGAGCGCGTCTACGACGACCCGGCCAGTTATCAGTATGAGAAGCTTGAGCCCGGCGATGTGGTGACGCCAGAAATGGCCCGCGCGCAACTCGAACTATTCCTGGCGCGAGCGACGCTCGACTCAACAGCCTGTCAAGACCCATCAGTTTCATGAACCGAATCTTCGGGTCGCCATCCGCGCCCCGACGAGATTCTCGCAACACGCAAGCAATAGGGGCATCTTTATGCCGAAGGTCCTCGTTCTTTACTACTCAACCTATGGCCACATCGAAGCGATGGCCTACGCGGTCGCCGAGGGTGCCTCTGCGGCCGGCGCAATCGTCGATGTGAAACGCATCCCGGAAACCGTTCCCGAGGTGATAGCGCGGACCAATCATTTCAAGCTGGATCAGGCCGCTCCGGTCGCCACGATTGATGAGCTGCCCGACTATGACGCGATCATCGTCGGTGGCGGAACGCGGTTTGGCCGCATCTCTTCGCAGGTCGCCAGCTTCCTCGATCAGGCTGGTGGGCTGTGGATGAAGGGAGCCCTGCATGGCAAGGTCGGCGGGGCCTTCACCTCGAGCGCCACTCAGCACGGCGGTCAGGAAACGACCCTGTTCTCGATCATCACCAACCTCCTGCATTTCGGGATGGTCATCGTGGGTCTCCCCTACAGCTTCCAGGGGCAGATGACCGTCGGCGAGGTGACGGGTGGTGCTCCCTATGGGGCAACAACCGTCGCGGGCGGCGACGGCTCGCGCCAGCCGTCCGAGAACGAGTTGGCCGGTGCCCGCCACCAGGGTGAACTCATCGCCCAGACCGCGAAGAAGCTCTTCGGTTGATCACTCTCAATCAAACCAAGCGCGGGCTCCGACGCGGGGGCTCGGTTGTCTCGAGGAGTTGCAGCATGATGAACGCATCCGGTCTGCTAAACGCGCATTTCCACGAGATGCAGGCTGACTTCGCAGCGTGGTGCGCGTTGTACGCCGACGACGCCGTGATGGAGTATCCGTACGGTGCCTATGCCGGCGTCAGCAGCCCGTTGAAGGGTATCGGTGCGATCTCCAAGAGTGTTAAAGGCTTCTTGGACAATGTTCGCGACTTTCAAATCGAAGTTTCGAAAGTCTATCGCCTGGAAGGCGAAGACGCAGTTTTCGCCGAGTTCACCGCGAAGGCCACCGTGATCAGCACGGGACGTCCCTACAACCAGAACTACATTCTCTATCTGCTCGCTGAGGGCGGGAAGATTGCCGTGTTGCGCGAGTATTTCGACGCGCCGCGTGTCATCACGGCGTTCCAACCTCAACTAAACGCGGGCAAGTCATAGCCTAACGTATTGCATCGGTGAAGCTGGCGACCCGTCGGTCCTGCAGTATGAGGAAGTCGGCGTCAGCGAGCCGGGCAGATCGCTGCGTCTTTGATCGGCGACAGCGCTTGAAAACGACTTCAAAGGAGGAAAGCATGCCTGAGAGTTCACCTATCCATGGCTATCATCACATTACGATGTGCGTTGGGCCGGCGCAGGAGGACTACGCTTTCACGTGAAAGTCCTCGGCCTGAGGCTGATCAAAAAGACCGTGCTACTCGATGGTGATGAACCATTCTACCATCTTTACTACGGCAACGAGGCAGGCGAAGAAGGATCCCTCGTCACGACGTTCCCGATGCCATGGCGGAATGCAGGTAGCCGTGGCTCCGGACAGGTGCGGATTCTCAGCCTTGGCGTGCCCGAAGGCAGTCTATCGTTCTGGAAGCGGCGCCTGGAGAGCTTTGGTCTCAACACCGGTGTTCTCGAACGTCTCGGCGCAAAGCGCGTGACCTTCAAACATCCCTGCGGCATCGAATATGAATTTGTGGAGACGCATGGCGACACGAAGGGATCCTGGACGGGTGGCGGTATCGCTGCCGACGCAGCGATCCGAGGGATTCGATCCGTCGGAGTCTCTACGCGCGAACTGCCTCAATTCACCAGCTTTCTGGTCGACGGACTTGGCTTTGTCGATGACGGAATGGATGGAGAGGATGCACGCTTCCTGATCGGGCATGGTCAGAAAGCCCACGTTCTCGAAGTGCTCCATGAGGCGGACCGTCCCCAAGGAAGCTGGAACCTGTCGCGCGGAACCGTCCACCACATTGCCTTCGACTTGCCCAACGCGACAGCGCAGAAAACGTTGAAGCTTCACCTTGAGGGGCTTGGGTACACGGACGTTTCGGAAGTCAAAGATCGAAACTACTTCAACTCCGTATATGTGCGGACACCCTCCGGTGCTTTGTTCGAGGCCGCGGTCACGCAGGAGAAGGGCTGGCTGAAGGATGAGACGCGCGAGACCCTGGGGCGCGAGCTCAAATTTCCGCTCTGGCTTGAGGATCGAAAAGACGAGATGGCCGCCAAACTCGAGCCGATCCGGGAATAGTCGATCGCCATCACTTTCCGGAGGACTACGCGCAGGTCGACGTTCTGGGCGCCATGGCCCGGGGGTGATCTCATTCGTTCGCTCTGGTGAGGAGTAGCTTATGGACAACCTGGAATCGATCCCCAAACTTCTGGCGAGCTTTCGTAGCAGGACCCTCTCTCCGGTTGAGGTGCTTAGGCAGACTATTGCGCGCATCGATGCAATCAACCCTCGCATCAACGCCTTGACTACGCTTTGTCTCGATCGCGCCAATGAGGAAGCACGGCTCTCGGAAGATCGTTATATGCGACGGGAGGCGCTGCCACTCGATGGGCTGCCCTTCGCCGCGAAGGATTTGCTCGATACCGAGGGCGTGCGCACGACCTATGGTTCCGCGCTTTTCCGTGATCATATTCCCACCGCCGATGCTGAAGCCGTTGCGCGACTGCGCCGCGCGGGCGCCATCCTGGTGGGGAAATCGGCGACACATGAATTTGGCTGGGGCATCACCACGAGCAGCGCGCTGCATGGCCCGACACACAATCCCTGGGACACGTCCCGCGTGCCCGGCGGCTCGAGTGGCGGCTCGGCAGCCGCTTTGGCAGCGGGTCTCGTGCCACTTGCTTTGGGATCCGACACAGGCGGATCCATTCGTATTCCTTCGGCATTCTGCGGTACGGCAGGACTGAAGCCCAGCCGCGGTAGGGTCCCAACCGACGGCGCATTTGCGTTGGCCTCCTCACTCGACCATGTCGGCCCGATGACGCGAAGCGCCGCCGATCTTCCACTCGCGCTGGCCGTCCTCGACGGAACTTATCGTCCTGGCCGCACAGCATCTGCGCCGGACCCGGCCCTCCTGCGAGGTCTACGGGTGCTGGTCGTCGAGGACCTGCATACGGTTCCCTTGGCCCCTGATCATCACTCGGTCTTCACGGAAGCCTGCAACCTTCTAGCCGGACACGGAGCCGAGATCATCGAGCGCGCGTGGCCCGGACCAACGCGACCTGACCCCTACGGAATTTTGGCCCCAACGCTGAATGCCGAAGCGCGTCTACGGCACCAGACGTCGCTCGGTCTCTATCCCGGACGGGCGGCGGAATATAGTCCGGACGTACGCAGGCGTATCGAACTCGCCGCGCAATATCGCCTTCGCGAATATGTCGAAGCGGCGCAAAGGCGGGCGGAGTTTGTCGCGGCTTTCGGCGGCCTGCTGTCGGACGCGGATGTACTTCTCACGCCAGTTTCAGCAGTCGGGCCAGTCGCGATCGGCACCGATACAGTCTTTCACGAAGGTCAGCGTATGGACATTCGGAATGCGGTGATGGGATACATCGCCCCTCAAAGCCTAAGCGGGCTGCCTGCGGCGGTCATCCGCGCGGGTTTCGACTCGCAGCGCATGCCTGTTGGCGCTCAACTCACGGTTCAGTTCGGCCGCGACGCTCGGCTTCTCCAGCTGAGCGCGGTGTTCGAACTCGTGCTCGGCGGCGCTTCGCCCGGCTGGCCGGACATCGTCGGCTCTGGGCTACCAAACGATCGATAGTTGACAGGCTTTTTCGTGTGGCTCTTCGGCTTTTGGCCTAGAATTGCCCTGACGGTTCGCGCCTACGCCAACGAGGTGACCGAATGCCCGCTGTTGTATCTGAGCGATGTGTTCACCGTGACGGTGAACATGGCGGGATTGCCAGGCATCGGCGTGCCGGCGGGGCTCAGTACACAAGGCCTGCCGCTCGGTCTACAACTGATTGGCCGGCCCTTCGACGAGGAGACATTGTTCTCCGCAGCGGAAGTGATCGACCATTTTGGTCGACAAGCGGGCCTTCATATCCTTCAGGCGTTCGATCGCGTCATCGCGATCCTTAATCTGCGTTTCGTACTTGTCCTTGAGAGCCTTTTCGGCGAGCTGCTTCTCAAGCTCGGTCTGTTTGATGCCGTTCTTGAGCTCGTCGCGTTCCTTTGCAATGGCAGTGACCGCTTCGGCCACTGCTAGCTTCTTTTCAAGCTCGACACCTTGGAGCTTGGTCTTCAGCTCTCGGATTTCCTCTTCCTTGGATGAAGAGACCTTGTGCAGCTCGCCGGCCAAAAGCGCTTCAGCAAGCTCGGAGGCAGCTTTCTTCTCGCGTTCAGCTTGCGCCAGCGCATTCGCGAGCGTGTCACGCTCTTTTTCCACTGCACTAAGGGCTTCGGTGACGGCGAGCTTCTGAGTGACCTGACTCGCCTCAAGCTTGGACTTCAGCTCCTGGATTTCGGCATCCTTGGCGGCCGCGGTCCTCTGCAAATCGCTGCTGACCTTGGCCTTGGCCAATTCCACAGCGTTCTGCTTTTCCCGCTCGGCCAATTCCAGCCGCTCGTGCAGCTGTCTTTCGAAGTCGCTGTCGCGGACCTGACGCCTACCAGCTGGCTGGATGCCAGAAATCCTTGCTCCGTAGCCGCCATCCGTCTCACAGGCGCTGATCCCGGTCGGCGCTATCCGCTTCTCCATCGGGCTCCCCAAGAGGAACATAAAGTCGTACGATTGCAACACACAGTGCTGTTTTGAACGCGGTTCCCATCGACGTGAGAATGCCCACCGCGTTCAGAACGTTTCAGCGGTCAGGGAGCGATACCTTGGACATTGTTTTAATATTTCAGTTGGTAGCCGCGATCATCATTGCGTTGATCGTCGCATACAACTTTCTTCATTACATACTTTTTCTCTTGGTGACTCAACCGAAGGACGCGAGCAAGATCGGCCACGAGCTGAATCAATTCGAGCAGCGCCAACTGGTTGAGTGGACGCCGCAGCCGAACGACTTTCTCAAGCACGATGACGAGAAACGTACATATGATGACGTGTTCGGCGCGTATCGCGACGAGCAAGCGAACTACAGCACGTGTGTGTTCCCCCGAGCGGCATTTTCGCGGCCTTACGAAGCCGAATACCTTCTTCTGAAGCCGAAGGACGGGATGCGGCTGTTGGATCTGGGGTGCGGATCCGGCGCGGCGGCTGAGTACCTCGCCAGTCGGCGCAACATCGAAATTGTGTGCGTCACCAATTCATCCGTGCAAGCGGATATCTGTCGGCGGAAATTTGCGAAACTTGGTGGACGTGGACAGGTGATTGTCACAGACTTCGACAGCCTCGATCTCCCGAGTGAAGGTTTTGATGCCATCTATGCGCTCGAGTCGATAGGCTACACCAAAGACTTGGACGCTTGGCTTGCGCGATGCTGGCGAATGCTCAAGCCCGGAGGTCGCCTGTTAATCCGCACACCGGGGTCGCTTGATCATTGTCGCCGTAAGGAAGATTATCTGAGCGTCACCGCCTTCTTCGAGAATTGGCGCTACAATTTTGTCGGCGCCAATCTTCTCGTCTACAAGATGCGCCAACTCGGCTTCAACCCGATTCGTTATCGGCGCCTGCCCTTCTGGGCCTGGGGGGTCACCTGGAATTTCATTCAACACCTGCTGTTGTGGAAGTACCGGCTGAAGATGCGCACATTCGTGGAATTGGAACGGATCATTTGGCGCACTTCGAAAGTATTTGTGTTCGGCAACCCATATAACACAGTGCTGGCCACCAAGCCCGAGGCAGGACAGTTCAACGACACGGCGGCCCCTCAAATGGCACTTGCTGCTTGTGCGGAGACTCCTAGTGTCCACAAAATCACCTTCATCCCCACCTCTTAGGCGCTGGCCACCCGCGCCGACGAGGTGATCGAACAGGGACGCAAATGCTGCACCGCATGAGTCCGGTGTTGAGGAGGGAGTATATGGCCAGGCGAAGAGGCCCGCGGTCCCAAGGCTGGAAGACATTCCTCCGCAATCATGCCGACGGTATTGCGGCGATCGATCTGTTCGTCGTGCCGACAATCTCATTTCGTCTGCTGTATGGCCTATTGATCATGGGGCATGGTCGACGACAGATTTTATGGTTTGGTGTCACAGCACATCCGACGGCGGAATGGGATCACAAATCAGCTCACGGAGGCCCGCGGCAGGGACCAGGCTCCCCGCTATCTCATCCATGACCTGGATGGGGCCTATGGTCAAATCTTCATCCGAAGACTTCGATTCATGGGCATTCGCGATCGGCCGACCTCTGCTCGCTCGCCATGGCAAAACGGATATGCTGAACGGCTGATCGGTTCGATCCGCCGAGAGTGAGTTGATCATGTCGCGGTATTCAGCGAACGCCATCTGCGTCACGTGCTGCGTCGTACATGAAATACTACAACGAGGCGCACACACATTTATCGTTGAACAAGGATGCTCCGTCACCGCGCACCGTTGAGCGGACCGGGCACATTCTTTGCCGGCCAGTGCTAGGTGGACTGCATCATCTATGTCCGGACTTGATTTGCGACAGGCACAAGGGGTCGGCTCAAGCCGCAGCGCTTGCTGTTGTTCCGAATAGAAGGTCCTTGAGCCTGTCGGTCGGGACGGCTGGACTGAACAGGTAGCCTTGCATCTGGCCGCATCCGAGTTCGCGGAGGACTTCGCGCTGAATTTCCGTCTCCACACCATCGGCGGTCGTCGTCATGCTGCGGGCGGAGGCCATGCTCACGACGGCGCGCACGATGGCCGACGATCCGTCCGCCTCGGCAACGTCGGTTACGAAGCTGCGGTCTATCTTGATCTTGTCGAAGGGGAAGCGACGCAGATAGCTTAGTGATGAATAGCCGGTTCCGAAATCGTCGAGAGCGATGCGAACACCAAGCTCCTTGAGCTGATGAAGCACGGCAAGTGCCTCCTCGTCGTCGCGAATCAGGACAGCCTCGGTAATCTCGAGTTCCAGACGGTCGGCAGAGAGGCCCGAATCCGCCAATGCTTTCGCGACCTTCAACGCCAGCGTCTTCGATCTGAACTGCACCGGCGAAACGTTGACGGCAAGCATGATGCCATCGGGCCATTGCGCGGCGTCCGAACAGGCCTTTCGCAGCACCCATTCACCGAGTTCGTTGATCAATCCGGTCTCTTCGGCCACTGGGATGAATTCCGCCGGCGAGATCGAACCCCGTTCGGGATGGCGCCAACGCAGCAAGGCTTCGCAGCCATTGACGCGGTCGGTGGTCAGATCCACGAGCGGCTGGTAGTGAATCTCGAAACCGCCGTCCGTCATCGCCTTCCTGAGATCTAGTTCGAGCCTGTGGCGCGCTTTCATGCGGACGTCCATTTCAGGCGCGAAGACCTTGTATGTGCGACGCCCGTCCGCTTTGGCCGAGTACATGGCAAGGTCAGCGTTCTTCAGGAGCTCCTCAAGGCTAGAACCGTGGTCGGGCCCCACGGCCAGGCCGATGCTCGCGTCCGCGCAGACCTGCTGACCCAGGCAGAGCGAAGGAGTGCGTATTGCACGCTGGATATCTTCTGCAAGACGCGTCGCCTCCTCCTCCACCATATTGCACTTCACGATGGCGAATTCGTCGCCTCCCAGCCGGGCGACGAGATCGCCCGGACCGACGCAAGCCTGGAGGCGGGCTGCAACCGTCTTGAGGAGTTCGTCTCCGACGTGGTGTCCCAGAGAGTCGTTGACGGCTTTAAACTCGTCCACGTCGATGTAGAGGACGGCAAGCTTCTCTCCCGGTGCCGCATGGCGGAGCTTTTGCTCCACGTGCTCGCGGAAGAGCACACGGTTGGGCAGATCGGTAAGGGCATCGTAGTACGCCAGATGCGCTATTCTCTCCTCGGCACGAACGCGTTCGGTAACGTCCTCGTGCGTCGCCAGCCAACCTCCCCCGGCCACGGGCTGGTTGCTGACCCTGATCAGACGCCCGTCCGACGTCTCGACGACGGAGCTCCCGGACGATCCTATCGATCGGAGCACCCTGTCACAATACTGCTCGACGTCGCCACGGAAAGAACCCGTTTCTGCACGGTGGCTGATCACCTCTCGGAAAGTGGATCCGGGTTTGACGACGTCCTCCGACAGGCCGTACATCTCAAGTTATCTTCTGTTGCAGACGATCAGGCCGCTCCGAGGAATCGAAAAGAAGCAGCCCTTGGCTCATGTTGTTGATCGCGGTGTCCAACCTGAGCTTCTCCAAGCTCAAGCGGCGCGTCATCTGCCGGAAGACTAAATAGAGGATGGCTCCGATCGCGGTCAGCGCGGCAGCGGCCATGCCGATGAAGAACTCGGTCTGCGTGCGCCACGCGGCGAGGGTTGCGTCGACCGTTTCCGTGGCGACTACGATCAGCGGCTCCAAGGTCAATCTTCGGGACGCGAGCAGCCTGTCCTTGCCGTCAACGGGACTGTTCAGCCGGGTTGTGAGGAACGGGCGGTTGAACACCGCCTGCTGGTCTGCGGATCCCGTCTTGAAGTTCTGACCGATCAGCTCCTCCACGTGCGGGAACCTGGCCAGCAACGCACCATCCCTATGATGCATCGAGACGGGCGCCTCACTACCAAGCCCGGCGGATGCGAAGAAGGTGTCCAGCACGTCGGGGCTGATCGCCCGCGTTACCACGCCCAGCAACTGTCCGTCAGGCCCGGAAACCCGACGGGCGAAAACAATGGCGTTGGACAGTGAAAAACGGCTGGGGACGACTTCGATCTCGGCCTCGAGCTTCGGATCTTCCAGAAGTCTCCTGAAATGGGGGGCGGTCGGAAATGCTAACGTCGGGCACCGGCCAGCGTTGCGATGAGTTGATCAGCTGTCCGCTCGTATCGAAGACGTTCACGCCGGCGACGTCGGACCAGCCGCCGACCTTCGCCCTCAGGATCTCGCGGATCGCGAGAGTACCCATTTCACATCGGAAGACCTCCGCCGAGCGAATTCCGTTATGTCTTCCCAATGGATGGGCTTGCTCGATTGCGTAACGGTGGTGAACCGTTTTTCCATAAGACTCTTCAACGCGCGATGGTTTGGCCCGTGATCCTTATAGACGGGGGCGGAAAAATTTTCGGTTATTTTGTTTTTATCTTCAAAGCGCAGTGAGCCGTAAATGTCGTCTCTCAAATAGACACCTATGGTCAAGCGCGCACGTCACAGGCGGTCCCCATTCTGGCCTGTGAAAACTTCGGCCGCAGCTCGGCGCCGCGGTTGCCGCAGCAGTGCAGACGAAGCCCGGTTCGATGTCGGAGAGCCGAACGTGTCATAAAAACGATCCGGAGGGCGGCGCTTTCAAAGGTGCTGGAATGAACCGCATCGTCCCGCTCACTCTTGGAGTCGAGAAAGCGTGTATGAATTTAAACGCAACTGTGATTGGCAGCGGATCGTCGATCTCGATACCCCTCTGCGGGCGCTATTTGCTAAGTCCAGCAGCAATGTGGAGTAAACGATGTCAAAGCTTGCTTTGTATGTTCCCCTTGAGGCCAAGCCGGGCAAAGAAAAGGAAGTTGCAGAATTCCTGAAATCGGCATTGCCTTTGGTAGATGCTGAACCTGGTACCATCAGCTGGTTTGCCATTCAGAACGGCCCTTCGTCGTTTGCGATTTTCGATACGTTCAATGACGAGGCCGGTCGCGATGCGCACCTCAACGGCAAGGTCGCCGCGGCGCTGATGGCAAAGGCTGGCGAACTGCTGGCTAAGCCGCCAACGATTCACAAGATCGACATTCTGGCTGGAAAGCTCCCGAAATAGGCCAGCGTAACCGGATTTCCGAAAGCCGCTTCCTAACCGGGGCGGCTTTTCTTTGCGTTTAGTAGTTCCAGAATTAATCCACAGAGGTGAAAGCTTAATGCGCGAGTTTGATTGCGACGCGGTCCGCGCTGATCGTGATGTGGTGGCTGCATTTGTGGTCCCGGCAGTAGACCAGCACGTCAGCGACCGGGAATTTCATCCGCACTTTTGACGGAACGCTGGCAGGCGTAGCACGGGCTTGTCCTTCAGCATCCTTGCGGCTGGAGGCGTTGCGGCCGGAGGCGGCGCGGCCGCCGGTACTGCCGGCTGCCTTGCGATCCGTTCCGCACGCCTGGCCGCGAGCGCCGCGGCCGGCTTGGCTTTACGCGCTGCCAGTATCTCGGCGAGCGTGGCGGCGGCATGCTCCGCGTCGGCGGCGCTCACCTCGCCGGCTGGATTACCGTCGAGATCGACGCGGGCCGCGCCCACCACAAGGCCTTGCAGATACATGGTGCGTCCGGTGTAGGCGCGCAGAGACGGGGCTAACTCGCGTCGGGTAAGGGCGGGGCAGCGGGCCAGGATGTCGGGGTGGATCCCGACCTTCAGCGGTCGGTGCGGCAGGTATTTTTCGAGCACGAATGTTTGCGGAAACCATTCGGCGAGACGCGCCGGAGCGGCGTGGATGTCTTCCTTCGTGATCGTCATCAGGTCCTCCCCCAGGTGATGATGGATCGCGAATATTTCCGCGATCTCTTCTCATTGCCGAATCGCGCGCGCTGGCCCGGACAGATTTGACGCACAAGCGCGGACGTCTCAAGCGGTCCCCATTCTGGCCTGTGAAAACTTCGGCCGCACGTCCGCACCGCGCTTGCCGCAGGCGGGTGCCCGAACCGGGCGATGCTGGCCATGTCATCCGCGGCGACTGCAAAAGCGGAAAATCAAAACGACAGATGTCGCTTTGAAAACCTATGCCGCCGACGTTTGGAAGAACCACAAAATGTCGTTTATACAAAGGACGCCGCCGGCCGAGCGGTGCCCGGAGTGCCTAGGAGTCCGAGCGCCGCAACGGAGTGGCCCATGGGGCTGTACTCAGGCCACTCGGCTTTATTGTAGATGCGCCGCTCCAGGCTTGCACATCATATAGGCGTGGCCCGCCGCCATTCACGGATGAGATCAGCGCGAGGCGCGGCGGCTTTTCAGAAAGGCATTCATCGCGCAAGTCAGCCCGTGCGCCTGGCGTATCTGCCGCGAGGCTCGCTGCGAGGCAGCCGCGGGACGACGCCGATCGGTGAAGCCTGGTTCGATGTCCGACAGCCGCACGTGATCCGGCCAGCGATCGGCGCTGATCTCGATGTGATGGCTGCATCGATGATCCCGGCAATATAGGCTGCGAAGGACGACGTGAGCTATGCGATCGGAGCTAACGCCATGATGGGCCTATGTGCCCGACGCTCGGCACCTTTGACGCGACGGCATTGGTCAGGAGTTTAGACGCGCGCGCTGGATCACTCGCTGGCTCTCCTTCAAAGGGAACCTAAATCGGCTACCCGGCCTACCCGCCCCCGTTGAGCTTGGCGCTCATCATGGCTCTTAACCGGCTGACCACGGCGCGACCCGAGGGCTCGATCTATGCACGCTTGCTCGGACG